>DAOVVQ010000074.1 GCA_030637065.1 Planctomycetota bacterium | reverse complement strand
ACCTTTTCCGTTCGCTCGATGCTCGTCTTAAGTTCAGGATAGGCCCGATCGAAGAAGGCGCCGGTGCCGAGACAGAGGAGGAGGGCAAGACACATAAAGTCGATCTGTTGGGTGTCGCGTGCCCGCTTAACTTTGTCAAGGCCAAGCTGGCGTTGGAAAAGGTCGACGTTGGCGAGGTTATCGAGGTATTGCTCGATGACGGTGAGCCGGTTCAAAATGTTCCGGACAGCTTCGTCGGGCAGGGCCATGAGGTTGTTTCGATCGATAAAGTCGACGACCATTTCGCGGTTAAGGTTCGTCGTAAACAATAGAGGTTTATTGAAGTGGTTTCCCTGAAAAACAGGGTATATCCCGATGCCAGGGTTGTTTTTGTTCCAAAAACAACGACCATAGCAAGGGTGTCATAGTTTTTCAGAGGTCTCAAGTGTAAATAGACAGGGATTTTGTGAGGTATCGGATATGAATATTGCCAGTGACATGACGGAGTTGGTAGGTCATACGCCGCTTTTGTGGCTAAACCGGGTAAGCGATGGTTGCGTGGGCAAGGTTGCCGGTAAGCTGGAGTTTTTCAACCCGGCCAGCAGCGTTAAGGACCGCATCGGTGTCAGTATGGTATTGGCTGCCGAGCGTGAGGGCAAACTTAAGCCCGGCATGATGATCGTCGAGCCGACCAGCGGCAATACGGGTATCGCTCTGGCATGGGTTGCCGCTGCCCGGGGTTACGAGCTGGTCCTGACGATGCCGGAATCGATGACGATCGAGCGTCGCAAGATGCTGGAGCTGTTAGGCGCAAGGCTCGTCCTGACGCCGGCGGAGAAGGGCATGATCGGCGCCGTTGAAGAGGCCGAGCAGATACTCAGCGAAAACGACAACGCCTTCATGCCGCAGCAGTTCAAAAATCCGGCGAATCCGCAGGTACATCGCGAGGCGACGGCCCAGGAGATATGGACCGATACCGATGGCAGCGTGGATATTTTCGTCGCCGGCGTCGGGACAGGCGGAACGATAAGCGGTGTCGGCGCCATGCTAAAGGAACGAAAGGCCTCCGTGCAGATCATCGCTGTTGAGCCTGAGTCTTCGCCGGTGCTCTCCGGCGGCAATGCCGGGCCGCACATGATCCAGGGGATCGGGGCCGGGTTCATACCTGACGTCATGGACACGAACGTTATTGACGAAATCGTGCAGATCGGCGACGAAGAATCGTTCGAGATGACCCGGCGGCTTGCGAAAGAAGAGGGCATCCTGGCCGGGATATCCTCCGGTGCCGCCGTCGCAGCAGCGGTAAAGGTCGCCATGCGTCCGGAAAACGCCGAAAAGCTGATCGTAACCGTGCTGCCGGATACGGCGGAAAGATACTTGAGTACTGACCTGTTCTTTTAAGAGTGCCGAATTATGTCGGGTGGGATAAACCAATTCAAGCTGCTTGAGCCCAGTTTCTCTGCGTGGGCGCCTGCGCGGGATCGTTCCAGGCAGATAGCGGTCCTGATGAGCGGCGGGGTTGACAGTTCGGTTGCGGCGCACCTGCTCAAGGCCGACGGCTGGGATGTGTTGGGGATAACGATGAAGATTCCCGTCTGCGGCACGGGCAAAAGCGGATGCTGCGGGGCCGATGCCGCGTTTGTCTGCAACGATCTGGGGATCGCACACTACTTTGTCGACGTCACAGCCGCGTTCGAGAATCTGATAATCGCCCCGTTTCGCCGGGATTATGCCGCCGGTAAGACGCCGAACCCCTGTGTGGACTGTAATACGCTGCTGAAGTTTTCGCGGCTGTGGGATTTTGTCGAAGCGTCGTTCGGGGTCAATCTCCTTGCAACGGGTCATTATGCCAGGGTAGTTAAAAACGGCGGTAAGGCGCGGCTTGCGAGGGCCAAGGATCCGGCCAAGGACCAGAGCTATTTTCTGTACGGTATCGATGCAGGTCGGCTTGAGAAGTTCATCCTGCCGCTTGGTGACTATTCAAAGCAGCAGATCCGGGCGATCGCCGTCGAGATCGGCTTAAGCGTTGCCGATAAGGAAGAGAGTATGGAGTTGTGCTTTGCCGGCGAGGGCGACTATCGCGAGGTTCTTGCCGAGGCAGACGAGGCAGGCGACGGCGTCATTACCGATATGCAGGGCAATGAGATCGGCAGGCACAAGGGCGTGGCCCATTATACGATCGGTCAGCGGAGGGGCGTCGGTTTCGCCGGCGGCGAGCCGCTCTATGTCGGCAGGATCGATCCAGCGAACAACTTAATCGCATTAGGCAAACGCGAGGAAGTGGTCGCTGCGGACGTAAGCGCCGGCGAGATAAATATTATGATACCGGAGGAATTTCGGGCGGGAGCCGGGCTTTATGGTAAGATCCGCTCTTACGGCAAGGGCTCTAAGTGCAGCATCATCGAGGCCGGGCAGACAAGCGTTACCGTCAGATTTGACCAGCCTCAGTTCGCACCCTGTCCGGGCCAGAAGCTGGTTCTCTATGACGACGATGACAACGTCGTTGCCGGGGGAACGATCGTTCAATAGCATTATGCAGGAAGGAAACGGCGACCTATGAAGACTTATCACGGCGATAGTGAAATTACGAGGCTGCATGATCTCGGCTGGGCGTATCGAGAAGCCATGGTATTGGGGCTAACCAATAAGATGGGTATTTTTACCGCACTTGCCGGTGGCGAGATGACGTTGGAGCAGTTGTCCCAAAGCTGCGGTACTAAGACGGAGGCGACAGAGAAGCTGCTGATCGCCTGTGTGGCGATGGAACTGCTGAAAAAGAGCGAAGACAAATACCGAAACAGTGAGATCGGGCAAAAGTATCTTGTCCGGGGCGGCGAACTTTTTCAGGGCGATATTATCGCTCACAGCGATTCGGTCCGCAAACTCTGGGATGAGTTTGAAAAAGGGATTTTTGTCGAGCCAAAGCCCGAAGACCCATCTGTTGAGCACAGAAACTTCATCATAGGCATGGACAACCTTGCCGCCGGCGGTCGCGGACGCATATTTGCCGACTGCATCGACTTATCCGGCAGGAAAAAGCTCATGGATGTAGGCGGCGGACCCGGCAGCTATTCGATCGCGGCGTGCAAACGGTATCCGGAGCTGACAGCGACGGTATTTGATCTGCCCGAGACGATCGCGATTGCCAGGGAGGTGATAGCGCGAGAGGGCATGGCTGACAGAGTCAGCGTGACCGAAGGCAACTGGGACACCGACAGCTTTGGCGAAGGCAACGATGTGGTCCTGCTGTCGAATATTCTTCACGGCCCGATCAGCAACTCGGACATGAAACTCGGCAAGGCCTATGATTCGATGACAGCGGGGGGTGCGGAGGGCGGTGGCCTGCTGGTCGTGCAGGAATTCCTGATGAATGACGAAAAGACCGGCCCGCTGATCCCGGCACTATTTAATATAATGGTAGGCGCCTGGTCGCAGGCCGAATTGCTCGACGTGATCGGCAAGGCGGGTTTTAAGGATGCCCGGCTCGTGTCAAGCTGCGAGGAGATCGGATGCGCATGGATAACGGCGGTGAAACCGTAAATTGCTTGAATTTGTCGGACAGTTGTGGTACAGGTAAGTTGACTTTTGGGAATATTTAACGGGATATAAGATGCTGTCGTTTGAAGATGCACTTAAGATAATTCTGGATTCGGCGAGGCCGCTTGGCGCCGAGCGTGTCAAGATCGACGCCTCAGCCGGGCGAGTCCTGGCTGAGGATGTCAGATCCGATATCGATATGCCCCCCTTCAATAAGTCGGCCATGGACGGTTTCGCCTGTCGGCGGGCCGATCTCGATAGCGCCCTTACCGTAATCGAGACGCTGCCAGCCGGGGCATTGCCCACCAAAACCATCGGCCCGGGCCAGTCGGCAAAGATCATGACCGGCGGCGTTGTACCCGAAGGCGCCGATTGCGTGATAATGAAGGAATATGTCGAGACGTTGGCGGATGAGACGATCCGCTTTGTCGGCGAAAAGACCAAGGGCAACATTTGCTTCAAGGGCGAAGATGTCAAGGCCGGCGACGTCGTACTCAAAAAAGGCGAGATATTAAAGCCCCAGCATATCGCGGTCCTGGCTTCGGTCGGATGTTCCGAACCACTGGTGGCGAAACTTCCGAAGGTCGGCGTCATTTCAACAGGTAATGAACTGGTTGACGCCGCATCCGTCCCCGGCCCTTCGCAGATAAGAAACAGCAACAGCTATCAACTTGCCGCACAGGCCCAAAGGATCGGCGCGATCGCGACCAATTACGGCATCGCCAAGGATACGGATGAGGCGATCGACAGCGTGTTCAAAAAGGCGATAGCCGAAAACGACGTCATCGTAGTCTCGGGCGGAGTTTCGGTAGGCGATTTTGACCTGGTGCCGGGCATACTGAAACAAAACGGAATACGGCTCTTGTTGGAAAAGATCGCCGTCAAACCCGGCAGGCCGACGATCTTCGGAGTCAGTGACGAGGTATTCTGCTTCGGTCTCGCCGGCAATCCGGTATCGACATTTATCCATTTCGAGCTTCTCGTCAGACCATTTCTGTATAAGATGATGGGCTGTGATTATGTTACCGACGAGATTACCGCTCCGCTCGAGGAAACGGTCAAGAGGAAGAAGACGGAAAGGAAGCTGTGTCTGCCCGTGTCGATAACCGGCAAGGGAACGATCAAGCCCGTCGAGTATCACGGTTCGGCACATATAAATGCGCTGTGTCGCGCCGACGGCATATTGGGTATTGATGTAGGCGTGGCTGAAATTGAAAAGGGACAGATGGTTCGGGTAAGACTCATCTGAGCATGTATAGCTGAAGGATAAATATTTAATGGCGATTGATTATCTGAGAGTTTCAGTTACGGACCGGTGCAATCTGCGGTGCATCTATTGCTACGGGATGCAGGAGTGCAGTTTCATCAGCCGCAGCGAGGTCCTTCGCTTCGAGGAGATCGAGCGGATAGTACGCCTCTTCGGCGAATGCGGCATACGCAAGGTCCGGCTGACAGGCGGCGAGCCGTTAGTGCGAAGGAATATCTCGCAATTGGTGCGAAAGCTCGTTGCGATCGATGACATAAACGAGCTTACGCTGACCACCAACGGCGTGCTGCTCGATGAGATGGCCGAAGAGCTTAAGGCCGCCGGCCTGAAACGGATAAACATCAGTGTCGATTCCGCTCAAAAGGGAAACTACCGCGACATCACCGGTTTCGACCTGCTGGAAAAGGTAACGCAGGGGATCCACAAGGCGATCCAGGTGGGCCTTGCGCCGGTTAAGATCAACTCGGTAATACTAAAAGGCGTAAACGAATCGCAGATCCCCGCGCTGGCGAAATTAAGCATTCATCTGCCGGTTTCGGTACGGTTTATCGAATACTGTCCCACGAACCGCCATACCCGCCCGGCGAGCGATTTTATCCCCAACAGTCAGGTGCGAAAGGCTATCGAAGATAAATTCGGCGCCCTCTCGCCAACGGTTGACGGCGACTCTAACGGGCCCGCGGTGAACCTCAGGATAAAAAACGCCGCTGGGACCGTGGGCTTTATCAGCGGCAGAAGCTCGATCTTCTGTCAGTCGTGCAACCGGCTAAGGCTCACCAGCGACGGCATGATCAAACCGTGCCTGTATTCGTCGCACCATTATGATATCAAGTCGTTGATCAGAAGCGGTTGCGGCGACGGCAAAATAAAAGAGCTTATGAAAAAGATACTCTCGGAAAAGGGCGACTTTACGAAGCTGACCTCGTCCGGCGAGGAGTTTTCCATGTGGAATATTGGAGGCTGAAACCAGTGCAGGATTCAAAAGGCATGGTCGATGTAAGCGGCAAGGATATAACCGTCAGGACCGCCAGGGCCGAAGGGACGATCGTCCTGGGCGAAGTGGCCTTCGAGGTCGCTCAAAAAGGCGCGTCGATCAAAGGCGATGTGTTGGCAACCGCGAAGATCGCAGCCATTGGGGCGGTTAAGTCGACGCCGGGGATAATCCCGATGTGCCATCCGATCCTGATCGAGGGTATCGACGTCGATTTTAAGCTGGACCCGGAGACCGAGTCGGTTACGATCGCTGTGACCGTCAAATCCTCCGGCAAGACCGGCGTCGAGATGGAGGCCTTGACCGGCGCCTCAGCCGGGTGCCTTACCATTTACGATATGCTGAAGTATACCGGCAAGGGCATGACGATTACTGAAGTAAAACTCATCGAAAAGGCGGGCGGCAAAAGTGGCGACTACAAACGGCAGGATTAAAGCGATTTCGATTTCCAAAAAGCGGGGTACGAAAAAGGTAAACGTCCCCGAGGCCGAGTTGAAGGTCGATTTCGGCATCGTAGGCGATGCGCACGCGGCCAACTGGCACCGGCAGATAAGCCTTCTGGGCGTCGAATCAATCGATAAGATGATCGCGAAGGGCGCAGAGGTCGGCCCCGGCAACTTCGCAGAGAACATCACAACCGAGGGCATCGACCTTGTCGAAATACCGATTGGCGGCAGAATGCGGATTGGCGAAAATGTCGAGCTTGAGATCACACAGATAGGCAAAGAGTGCCACAGCCGATGCGAGATCTACGAACAGGTCGGCGACTGCGTAATGCCGCGGGAGGGCATCTTTGCCAAGGTGATAAGCCCGGGCAAAATCAGAGTTGGCGATAATGCGGAGGTACCTGGCGATAATGATTAAGGTAGCGATTCTTACAGTCAGCGACAGTTGCCAGAGGGGCGAGCGCCAGGACGTCAGCGGTCCGACGATCGCGGAAATGCTGCCGCCGGACGTCTTTGAGGTGTGCGAAACAGCGATTGTCGCCGATGATCGCGGCGCTATCGCCGACGAGATCGTCTATTTCGCCGATGAGGCCAAAGTAGAACTGGTCCTGACGACCGGCGGGACGGGCCTGGGGCCTCGCGACGTCACACCGGAGGCGACCGGCGACGTCTGCGACAGAATGGTTCCAGGCCTCAGCGAAACCATCAGGGCCGAGGGCCTCAAAAAGGTAAGGTCTGCGATCCTTTCACGAGGCATAGCCGCCGTCCGCAACCAAACGCTCGTGATCAATCTGCCCGGAAGCCCCAGGGGCGTAAGCGAATCGTTAGAGATAATCCTTGATGTCCTGCCGCACGCCGTCAAAATGATGCAGGGCGGCGGACACTAAGGCCCCTCTGGTAGAAGTTTTGAGCAAAAAAATATTTTTTTGTAATTCTCACAAATGAGAACGCCGAGCCCCCTCCAGTCTGCCTGGTTGAGATATACATATCGTTTTTGCCTGAGTTTTGCCTCTGGCTTGACAGATTACCAGCCGGTTGCTACCATTAGCGGACTTTTGGGTTGTAATATTTTCATTTTTTGCAGGAATGTGCTCTATGGATGACCTTGAACGCAGGATATTGACCGAACTTCAGGACGATTTTCCCCTTAGCGAGCGTCCTTATGACATTATCGCTGACAGGCTTGCCATCGACGTTGATACGCTCTGGCAGCGGGTCGAGGCCCTGCTCGGATCCGGCGTGATCCGCCGATTAGGTGCCAGCCTGGATTCGCGTAAGTTAGGCTACAGCAGTACTTTAGCGGCAATTTGCGTCCCCGAACCCAAGGTCGACGAAGCCTCCGAACTGCTCAATGATTATGTCGAGGTAACACACAGCTACCTCCGGGAAGGGCGGTTTAATATCTGGTTTACGATAATAGCCGCCAATACCGACGAGATCGACAGGATACTCTCTGAGATTGCCGCAAAGCTTGATTTGGGGCTGGAAGATGTGCTTAACGCCCCCGTAGAGCGACTTTTTAAGCTCGATGCCCGGTTCAAGGCGGGCGGGTGACTCTGGCTTTTAATGCAGTCTGTTCTGGCTGGCAATAGTTCCCATAAATGAGAATCTTTCGTTTTCTGTTTGTTTTTGACACATACTTGCAGATTTTTGCTTGAACTGGTGTGAAGTATCCATATAATGACGCGCTTTTACAGATTTGGGAATTCTTATGAAGTTACGCGGTGGTTATAATATTACGTTAGAAGGTCGTCCGGCTGGTGTTGTTACCAAGCTTCCGGAGCCGCAGAGGCTTTGCATCCCGCTGTTTAGTCGTCGTTTTAACTTCAGCGAGGTCCTTGTAACCGATGGCCAGGTGGTTTCCGATGGCGATACCTTAGCTACCGATCCTGATAACTATTCGGTTCCGCTTTTGGCTCCTCGCGGCGGGACTGTCCGGCTAAACGATACCGACAATCATATCGTTCTTGAGGATCTTGCCTGTCCGGCTGGGAAGGCCCATACGCCGGAAAAGGACCTTCCTCATATCGTCCAGAAGATGGGCTCAGCCGGTCTTAAACGCTACAAGCTCCTGACCCTCGGCGCCTGGCAGTTCTTTTCCGATGCCTTCACGGGCGATCTGCCCGATCCGATGGGCAAGCCACAGGCGGTCATCATTTCGACGCTTTCGTTGGAGCCCTACGTCGCCCGCGGCGATGTCCAGCTCTTAAACCGGCTTTTGCAGTTTACCAGGGGCCTCGAGCACCTCCAGTCGCTCCTGGAATATCAGCCGATCTACCTTGTCCTTCCCGATATCAAGTCCGAGTTCGCCACCCGCGTTCGCGAGCAGATCCGCGGCTACGCATGGGCCAAGCTCATCGAGATACCGATGAAGTACCCATACGACAATTTCAATATTCTCGCCCGCGGCCTCGGCCTAAAGGGCGCCGACGGCCCCGTATGGTCCGTCCGAACCGAGGGCATCTTAGCTGTGGACCGTTCGCTTACGGTCTCTAAGCCCTGCCTCGTCCGCATATTGGCTGTCGGCGGACCTGCGGTCAAGAACCCCGTACACGTAAAGTTGATGGCCGGTTATCCGACCGATTCGATCGTCGATATGTTCACGGAAGGCGACTGTCTGCGGGCTATCAACGGCGGCATGCTCTCCGGCGAGGCGATAAATACAGCCAAGTCCGGTCTTGATACCGAGGCAAGGGGCATTACGATTCTCTCGGAGCCCAAAGAGCGTGAGTTCTTAGGCTTCGTCAGGCCCGGCTCCGATCGCGCAAGTTACAGCGGATGCTTTTTAAGCTCGTTCCGCTCGAAGTTCAGCGAGCGCCTCACCACAGCCCTTCGCGGTGAAGGTCGGCCCTGTATATCGTGTAACTACTGCGAGGAGGTATGTCCGGCTGGGATAATGCCGCACCTTCTGCACAAGTATCTATATGAGGACCTCATCGAAGAGCTTGACGAGGCGAGAGTTGACCTGTGCGTTCAGTGCGGTCTGTGCTCGTTCGTGTGCCCGTCGAAGATCGAGCTTAAGCAGCAGTTCTTAGAAGCCATCGACCTTATCGCTAAAGAAAAGGAAGAGGCCCGGCTCGAAAAAGAGGCCGCTGAGAAGCGTGCTCAGGAAGAGGCAGCCAGAAGAGAGGCCGAAGAGGCCGCAGCCAACGAAAAGGCCAAGGCCGATGACGCACCAGTTGAGGATTCCGGCGAATGAAGATAATACGCAATATATTCGATAAGCTCGAACCGATGTTCACAGGAGACGGTTCGCTAAAGGCCTTTAAGCCCTTGTACGAGGCGATGGACAACTTCTTCTTCGCGCCCGATAAGGCAACGCTCGTCGCACCGTTCGGACGCGACCCGCTCGATATCAAACGTTTCATGTCGATGGTAATAGTCGCACTTGTCCCGGCCCTTATCTGCTCGGTCTACTTCTTCGGCCTGCGTTTTCTGGCCATGATGATCGTATCCTACGCCGTCGGCGGGGCGGTCGAGGTCGCCTTTGCCGTAATCCGCAAGGAAGAGATCAACGAAGGCTTTTTGGTAACGGGAATGCTGTTTCCGATGATAATGCCGCCGACGCTTCCGTTATGGATGGTCGGTGTCGGTGTTGCGTTCGGCGTACTCGTCGGCAAGGAACTATTCGGCGGAACGGGCAGGAACATATTCAACCCCGCCATCGTCGGCAGGTGTTTTTTGGCGCTTGCGTATCCGCTCCAGATGTCGACCAACTGGGTAAAGGCCGGCACAGGCGGTATCGGCAGGGCTCTTGAGTATGTAACAGTCGACAGCGTCGACGCGGTAAGCAATGCCACCCCGCTGGTCCTTGCCAAGGGCGGCGAGATCGTCGATATATCGAAGATGTTTTTAGGTAACATATCCGGCAGTATCGGCGAGACGTCGGCGCTTGCGATAATCGCAGGCGGGATATTCCTGCTGATGACACGGGTGGGCAACTGGCGGACGGTCGTCGCGACTCTGCTGTCGGCGTTTGTCCTGTCGGCGATATTCCACAATAGCGACAGCGAAAGATTCGCCCCGGCGATGTGGCACCTTTGTGCGGGCGGACTGTTGTTCGGAGCCTTCTTCATGGCAACCGACCCCGTCACCAGCCCGGTCACCAACGCCGGCAAATGGTTCTACGGGATCATCATCGGCATCGTAACCGTGCTGATCCGCAACTTTGGCGGTTATGTCGAGGGTGTGATGTTCGCGATCCTGTTAGGCAACATCATGGCCCCGATCCTGGATGAAATAGTATTTAAGATCCGCATCAGGAGGCTTGCCGTTGAAGGGTAACGTATACACATTGGTTTATTCGGCGATCCTGGGCACTGCGTGCGCGTTATTGCTGACGGCTGCGGCGACCTTTACCAAACCGTATCAGGATGCCAACAAAGAGGCCGAGGAGATGCTCAATATCCTGACAGCCCTGAAAGTCCCCTTCGACGAAGGTGCAACAGCAAAGCAGCTAATCGAGATTTACGAGGCCAACATCAAAGAGCAGGACGCCTCCGATGAGCTTACCTATTACGAATACAGACCCGCCTCAGGCAGTTTAGAGGCCGTCGCCGTTCGGTTCGCAGGCCCCGGCCTGTGGGCTCCGGTCAAGGGCTTCCTGGCCATGGAAGCCGACAAACGGACGATTCGCGGCATAACATTCTATGAGCAGGAAGAGACGCCGGGCCTTGGCGGTGATATCGTAACCGATAAGTTCCGCAACCAGTTCGCCGGCAAATCGATCGTCGACAGCAGCGGTGCCGCCGGCATAGTCATCGGCGTCGGCAAACAAACCCAGGACAACGGAGTCGACGGGATAACCGGAGCGACGATGACGTGCGATAAGGTCCAGCAGATGATCAACGAGGTATTAACCATGATCGTAGAGGAGGGCAAATAATGTCTGACGGCGGTCAACAGTTATGCGGCGGCGGCACTTGCAAGGGTCTTTGCGGCGGCAAGGGCTTCGAGACGCTAAAAGACGGCGCCTGGACGAGTAACCCCCTGGCTATTCAGGTTCTGGGTATCTGCTCGGCTCTTGCGGTAACCAACCGACTGGAAAATTCCCTTGTCATGGGCGCAGCTCTTATCTTCGTCTGCGTAGGCTCGAACCTGTTCGTCTCGCTGCTGAGGAAGCACACCCCGCATCGCATCCGAATGATAGCCGAAGTTGCGATCATCGCAACGTTCGTCATCCTGTTCGACCAGTTTCTAAAGGCTTTCTACTGGGATATGTCCAAACAATTAGGCCCCTACGTCGGCCTTATCATTACCAACTGTATCGTGATGGGCCGGGCCGAGGCCTTCGCCCTTCAGAACCCGCCGGTCCTCTCGATAGTCGACGGATTCGCCAATGGCTTCGGCTACGCGGTAGCTCTTGCAGTGATCGGCGCCTGCCGCGAACTGTTCGGTAGCGGCGAGATATTAGGCTATAAGCTCCTGTCGGCGACATGGTATGAGCCCAATCAGCTTATGATCTTAGCTCCCGGGGCATTCTTTACCTTCGGCATTGTCATCGCGGTCTTTAACGCAATCAAGGGCCCCGACGAAGAGGAGAGCAAATAAAATGAGTGAAACTTCCGCCATTGTAATATTGATCGCAGCGGTATTTACCAACAATATCCTCCTGACGAACTTTTTGGGTATGTGTTCGTTTATCGCCTGCTCCGGCCAGATCGAGACAGCCGTCGGACTCGGGACCGCGGTAACGTTCGTAATGACCGTAACAGCAATGATCAACTATGCGATCTACCACTTTATTCTTGCCCCATTGAACCTCGTCCACCTTCAGTTCATCGTCTTTATCGCGGTAATCGCCGCGTTCGTCCAACTCGTCGAGATGTTCATCGAGCGTTTCAGCCCGAAGCTCTACTTCGCATTGGGAATCTTCCTGCCGCTGATAACGGTCAATTGTGCGATATTGGGAGCGTCACTGTTCATGATCAACCGCAATTACAACTTCGTTCAATCGGTTGGCTTCGGCTTCGGTGCCGGGGTCGGCTGGGCGGTCGCGATAATTTTAATGGCGGGCCTGAGGCAAAAGATGCGATACAGTAACATACCCCAGCCGTTTAAGGGTGTGCCAATTGCAATGATAGTAACCTGCGTATTAGCAATGGCCTTTATGGGCTTCGCGGGCATGGTTTCAATACAGTAAGAGGTTTTGATGGGAATATATCTGCTTGCGGTAGCGAGTTTTGCCGGTCTGGTGATGGCCCTTGCGGTTATGCTGATGGTCGCGGAGCGCTATCTGGTCAACTATGGCGTATGCAAACTCGATATCAACGCCGGCAAGAGGCCATTAGAACTCGAAGGCGGCCAGACGCTGCTGTCGAGCCTTTACGCCAACGATATATTCATTCCCTCAGCCTGCGGCGGCAAGGGCTCATGCGGCCACTGCAAGATCGTGGTAGATTCCGGCGGCGGGCCATTACTGCCGACCGAGACGCCGTACCTCGACCGCAAGGAGATCCGCGGCAATGTCCGCCTGGCCTGCCAGGTCAAGATCCGCGAGGATATCTACGTAAGGATCCCGGAAGAGCTGCTGGATGTGCGGATGTTCGACGCGACGGTCGAAAGCTCGATCGTCCTGACCCACGACATCAAGGAGATCCGGATGCGTCTAAACGACCCAGCCGAGATATCCCAGCGTCCGGGTCAATATGTCCAGATCCAGGCCCCATCGCCCGACGGCGACGTCTTCAGGGCCTATTCGATCAGCTCCGCCTCTTTCGAGGACAACGTCGTCGAGCTGAACGTCAGGATCGTGCCCGGCGGAATAGGGTCTACTTACCTCCACAATCTCAAGGAGGGCGACAGCGTAATATTTACCGGCCCGTACGGGGAATTTGTCTTGAACGAGGACCCGGATGTTGAGATAATCTGTGTAGGCGGCGGATGCGGGATGGCTCCGATGAAGAATATCATCTATACGCTATACGACCGCTGGCCGGACAGAAGCTGCTGGCTCTTCTTCGGATGCAGGACGACGAAGGACGTATTTTACCTGAAGCGTTTTCAGGAATTAGCGAAGAAGCACCCGAATTTCCACGTGGTGTACGCACTGAGCGACGAGTTGGGTTCCGACGAAAAATGGGACGGCGAGACGGGCTTTATACATTTAGGCTGCGATAAGCTGTTGGAAGCAGGAGTAGCCCGCCAGGCCTTCCTGTGCGGCCCGCCGCTAATGATAGACGCGGTAACCAGGGTATTAGAAGAAAAAGGCATAGCGGAAAAAGACATATTCTACGACAAGTTTTAATGTCGCAAGTTAGTCAGGGAAAGGGACTGCCATGGACAAGAAGAATGCTGGAGCGAGTAAGGATCAGACTGTTTGCACCGAAGCAGCGAAGAATGAAGACAAGAAGAAGTGGCAAAAGCCGAAGCTGGAAGATGTTTCCGGCAAGGTAATGGCCCAGCCGTACATCCGATTCACTTAATAGACACATTTAGAGCCAAACAAACTTGTGCGCAAGCCGTGATGGTTGCCGAGACTGCCTGGGCGGGCGTGTGGAGGGGTTGCTCTTGTACGGGGCGATAGTTCGCACGCGGGGAAGGTGTAGCCATCAATCGTCATGAATAGCGGCTCATCGCAGTAAAATAATCGCGTAATACTTTCAGAAAGAGAGGTTATGATGAAATTT
>DAOVVQ010000006.1 GCA_030637065.1 Planctomycetota bacterium | reverse complement strand
CGCACCATTCACGCAGGCGAAGTCGAATTGACGCCTTGCCACTTTTGGGACTTTGCAATCTTGGCTCATACCGAATCCAATCGACCCCTGCCGGATTAGGTACTGGAGTAGTACAGTCGTGACATACAATTATTACATTTCGCCCATTCCTGACATGCTGGTCCAGGTCGCCAAGTAACTTAAGAAACGTGGTATAAACGAATTCATACCCCTTACCGAACCCATAATCCTCTATGTTATTGATTCGTGTTCCCGGCTTATCAGGATGCGGTGTATTGGCAAAAGTCCAATTCGCCGCCATCAGTTCAGCCTGGCTGCCTGAATCAATGACAATGGTCTTGATATCATCCCAGCCTGAACCATGCAATGCATCTCTCATCGACTGCCAATCATCGACAGGGACAACACGGAGATCCAAGCCGTCAAGCTGCGGTAGCAGGATTGGCAAGCTATCATCAAGGTCGAAAAATACAACCGGCCCCGGCGCGGTTGCCGCCAATGTAGTCTTACCGATTCCACCAGGTCCATAAAGCGTAATCCTCTGCGCATCTCGCTTCTGGATTGCTTGAAAGTTTACCGGGCCTGAGCTTGATTTAACTTGCGATGCAGCGGCGTCAGGCGATGGTCGCTGCGGTCTTGCTGGGGGTTTCCTTTGAGTCATAATTATCACCTTCCAATTCTGGATGTACGTTCTGCAGAATAACAAATCCAACAGGCGGCATATCCGGGTTTACTGTTATATTTTGTAAACATATATTCTTGTATTCACACATACCACATGACCACTTTCCAACATTGCGATACCATCGGCCATGCTTTCGGGCTTCTATCATATTCTTTGCCTGCTGCCAAAGCTCCCGGCGATAGTCATCGATATCTTGTTCGAGACGGGTAATTTCACGTCTTGCGAAGTAGTACTCAGGACGCTCGACGATATCATTCAGAAATCGTACTGCGAATTCATCAGGCGTTTCGGTTCGAGAAACCAGCACCCAGCCATCCTTGGAACTTGCCGACTGTCGTGGCTTGCCGTTTTTGAGAAAGACCCTATCGCCTTTTTCGTCAACAGTTATTTTGCAGCCGTCTTCGTCAAGTTCTGGAATTTGCTTCGGTCTGATCGACGGCTTACGCGCCTCATCACAAAGTATTGCTTCGATGTTAAAGCCTAAGTAACGAGCAGCAATATAATAAAGCGTTAACTGGCCATCATATCGCTTTAGCAGCCAATGATCGCTGCCGTCACTGATATCGTCGCTGGTCGTTTTGGTCTCTTTCGCTGCCAAGCGAGTATCGTCGATCTTACGTATCCCGTCCATCTTGCCAGCCAGAACAAACGTTCGAGATGCTGTGTTGGTATCAGGGTTGACTAGCGGGATCTCGAATGGCATTTCGGTTTCCACATCAGGCTCTTCGTTACCATATAGCCAGACGTAGCCCGTCAACATTGTAGCGATAATCGCGGCTTCCAAGTCATCTGTTAGTTTATATGCGGTTTCCGGATCGCGACGTTCAACTCCACGATGGAATGCAGTTCCCATTCTCAATGGAGCCGCGTCAGTTTCGGGCCTGAGTCCCATCTCGTATCGATAAAAATACTGGCGTGGGCAACGCCGCATACATGCTAACGATGAGTTTGTAAGTATATCTTTATTCATTTCCATGCTCCAATCTTGCGAGAGACGGGCTTTGACGGCACCATGCCGCCGGTATTGGTTACTTATGTTTTAGCCCGTCTCTCAAATGGCCTGCGGTCGGGAGTCGAACCCGGCAGGCCAGCGGTGTTACTTGTTCGCCTCAGCAAGCTTGTTCTGTTTGTCGTTCCAGTCTACCCAGAATTCAGCCAGCCCGTTTTCGATGTTGCTTTTAGCGGCCTTGCCGATGTCTGGAATGTCAGTCAGGTCGAAGCCTTGCTTGCTTGTAACTTCTGACAATCTGCCCACGGTTGTCAGTTCGGTGTCATACGCAATTAACGCGTTGAGGTTCGCCGTTTTGATGCCCAACTCCATCAGCGGCTGTTCTTTCCACGAGTCATCGTCAGCGACATAATCAGCCATCGGTGTGCCGTCTACGAAACCATCTACGGGCTTCTTGACAACCGCGTCAACTGCGAATTTCAATTCATCTTGGCGGTACTTTACCTCTCGCCTGGCCTCGGCTGCCGACTCTTCGGCGTTGCTCAAAGCATCGCGGGCTGCTCGTAAATCGTCGATTTTCAGCGATTCGATTTCAGTAATATCCTCGCCGGTTTCTTCATTATCCATAGCTTCTTCAGTCATAGCTGCTTCTTTCTGCCCTTCAGGGCTGTTATTTATTTGCGGTACTTCCCGCGATTCGCTTCTTCGAGACCATCGAATAGCCACCAGATGATTGCGGCGATGACGATCAGGATTCCTGAGATTAGGTAGCTCATATCGACCCTTCCTTCTCCCACTTATCCAACAGGTGATTCAGGCCATATAGGGCGAACCGGGCCACAACGGTTCCCACGGCGTCGCCATTTTTGACTTGCTCTTCCATTGCGAAGTTGAGGATATCAGGCGAAATCTTCGTCGCCAATCTGTGAAGTATATCTTCAGCCATGGCTTTGCATTCTTTTTCGGTAGGCTCACTCATTTCACTGCCTCAATGGCGCGCTCTGCCGATTCGCGGGTGGAGTAGAAATTATGATGTTTTAGTGAGCGAGAATACTGAGGGTCTACATCCCATCGTTCTTTGTGTGTATGAAACTCGAACATCCTTACCCAGTATAATTCTTGGACACGGTATTTCTCACAGGGGTCGTAAGTTTTTATGACTGACCAGCATTCATCCACGCCCGGCATGAACGGTTCGCCGGGATGATCGATGTCGGCGGCGGCATAATGCGGGGCTTTGTCGGCGAGGGCCCGAAGAGGGCTAGGCTCCCCTTGGCACCGCCTAATCATCGCCTTATGACCCGCTTCAGATTCTTCCCATGTCTCATAACGATCCATGTCATAATCCTCTGGGAAATCACTAGGGATAGATATCATTGTCTCGAACCACAACGGCTTGCCGCCATCAAACTGATGATCCATCCCAAGAAATACCGTGCTCACAACAATACCATTCGGCAGAATTGTTTTATCGACACGCCGGTTGCCGGTTTGCATCCAAGTGCCCCATTCGCTGAGGTCTTCCGTCTCTACCACTTTCGTCCCGTCGAGAATTGCTTTATCACTCATTGCAACACGCTCCTTCTAAAATCAATTTCGAGCAGGGCCTCGTTGACCGCTTGCTCTTCGACAACCTTGGCCAGGCATTTACAGCAAAGGTCTTCATCAAGTTCGCCATGATCCGCGCAGAATAGGTCCTTGCAGTCGCAGCATTGGCCGACGGCTGGGGCGTTGCAGGTTGAGCAGTTCATGCTTTACCCTCTGCTTTCTTAATGGCCTCTTTGAGTTTTGCCAGCAATCTATCGGATACTGGATTTGACTGAACAACCATCTCAAGAAACGTAACCGTCGCCTTACTGACCTCTAGCAAATCAGCCATCTTCCACGCCTGGTCCTTGATAACATCCAATGCCGCTTCAAGTGCTTTTATGGCTTGAGTTAATATTTGGTTTTGCTCATTCATGATTTCCCCTCCTTAGCCCCGGTGAGCGAGCCCCCCTGCTCTGCCCTCCGAGGTGCAACAAGGTCCAGTACTGCGCAAATCGCAGCGACAAGGTAGATGTTTGCTATCGCCATTGGCGCGATGATTATCGCGGCGACGCTGATTTCGATTTTCATTATTGATCCCTTCCGAGGAGTAGTTTATTGACTTGCTAAATAGCCACCCAAGGCGGGTAGGGGTAGGCCCGCCCGGGGCAACTCGCCAGTGTGTTGCTGGCGTAATGTGCCGGACGAAGTTGGAAACGCCCGGTAAGTGAGGTTGAATTAATCATGGCGAGGACTCGTAACAATCAGACTCCTCGACATCTAACACCTTGCAGATCGCACCAAGGAATCGAGAACTCTGCGTTATGCCCCGCAAGACGAACGATACGGTAGCGGGCGTGGTGCCTACTTGATCAGCAATTTGCTTGAGCGTCAATTTTGTTGGCCTGATTTTTTTGGCTAACATCAACACTTCGGGTTTGAATTTTACTTTGCTCATAAATTTCTTTCTTTCAGCCTTTTCTTATCATCTCGTAAAGCTCGTATTTCCCATCGCGAAACACTTTTAGGATATATTCAGATGTCATTGACGCCCAACCGTCGGGGCTCATAGCGTGTCGTCTGTTGATATGCATAAAATGCAACTCTATACTTGTTTCATCGCACACATTCTGTCGATCATGCATTGACGTCCAGAAGCCGAAGTACCGTTCCGGGGCATCACTTCTGTCCATTTTGTCGTATTTGTCCCGTTGGCTTTTGTGATTGGCCTCATAATCCTTCATATTGGTCGATAGCGCGTCGTAATTATCTTTGGCGAACTCTCTTATCGTATCAACAACGTCGCGGACCTGTTTTTTCTCTTTTATTCCGAATCCGATCATGATTCATTTCCTTTCCAGGGGGGGTCGTTAATCCGACTTTTCCTCGAAGCTTACATCGCACTTCATATTCCAGCGACATTTCAAGGAGTCCTCGACACAATTTGCGAAGGCAACCGCAAGTGATTTTTGGCGGGTTGGTTTCTTTAATTCTTTGAGAACCGCCGCTTTGATCTTCTCAGAATTGACCTTCACCCATTCATGCATCGCCTCTGTCGCGGCCTTCCTGATAGCATTGGTTGTCAGGACTTCAAGGAAATCAAATTTATTATCACTTTCGTACCTGCCAAAAGTGCCGTCGGATCGAGATTTGACACTCAATGCCTTTGTCACTGCTTTTGCGATAAGGTCTTCCTGGTTTCCCAGTTGCATCACAATCCCGGCCTGTATCTGCTTTTCAATGACTGCCTTGACGACATCGTCATCCACTTTCATCGACACCATATTGTTTTCGTTGCTCATGATTCGTTTCCTTACCAGGGGGTTTCATTCAACTTCACTATGATCATAAATCCTCGTTGTCTCGCGGATGGCCATCGATTTCATTTGGATCGCCGCAGCTAATGCCGCCAGGCCAAGGATGGACACATTTGGCTGGATAAGCTTCGTTCATTTTTTTGTACCAGTCTTCTTGTTCTTGCGTCAGCATGGTTTTTTTCCTTTGTTCGGTTTCATTCAACTTCACTATTCTTATTATCGGCCATGTCCAATGAAAAGTCAATAGATAAATTTAGATTTTTTTAGTTTTATTTAGTTTGGGGGTTTGCCGGGCCAGCCCATTTTACACCATCCAGCATTTCAAGGCAGGCATTGACTGCGATGGCTATGTCATCCACGAAGTCGCCTGGGGCATGATCGCCCTTTATATAAGCGTGGTAGTTCGTCACAAAGACTTGCTTGATCATCTCCCGCCTCTCGGATGATTCCGGGGCGGTAGGCTCTGTAGCCAGCGAGTAAGGCCCTGCACACCCAGATGGCGACATGCCGCAAGAATGTTGGCCCATGCAGCAACTACTGCACTCGTTCGCGATAGGCTCTGCGCGGGCGGTCTCGCAAGCCTGCGGGGCCTTTGGGGAGACTACCTTAAGTTTATCGATCTCCCTTGCCGCGTCTACTGCCAGGGCCTTTATCGCCCTGCCCTCGACGATCTGAGCCTCTGCGATGCTTTGGAGGGTGATGAGTCGGCTTTTCTCTTCAAGCTCTTCTGGGGTTAGAATGAGCGTCTTGCCGGGCCTGTGGCAGATGTAGCACCCGAACAGTATTCCGGTTGGAATTTCGCCGTGCGTTTTTATCGCTGCTTCCAGCCATTCAAGCTGATCGCTGCTCCAGCCCTTCCACTGCCGGACTTCGTAAACGTGCCCGTCGATTTCGTAGATGTTCATGGTTTTCCTTTCAAAATCGGCGCGATTATGCACTCAATGGTATAAATCCAAAGACCCGCAGCGCCAAGTATTATAATCAAAGTAATAATAGCTGCGACGAAATCAGCGTCCTCCTTTCGGAATTTTCTTTTCCAATAATCGTTCATATGGTTTTCCTTTCTGAATTGCCTTCTTAATACTAACTTTTATATATTAAATGCAGGACTTTGCCCTATCCTCCTCTCTCTCCCATCCCCGGCAGTCTTCGGCTCTGTGCTTAGTGACTAACTGGTTATGCAAGTTTCGACTTCAAGGCGCGCAAAAAAAAACGACTCTGGTTTTTTGCCGTGAATGATCGAGTTGAGTGGATGCCGACGTGTAAAGTCCTGTAGAAAGTGGCGTCAGCGGGTTGCGACAGAAGCCCCTGGCTGGAGTTGCACCAGTCTCCGTTAGCCCATTCAAGGGCAGTCGCGGTTCTAACGTCACAGGGGCGAAAAGGCTAAAATTCGTTGAGTAGACCAGCTCCCTCGATTGCCGCCTCGAAACGCTCAAGCACAACGGCAGCGTTGGTGACTTCCTTGATTTGATCCCAATCTTCGAGTATGTCGGAGGGGACGATCCGCTCTTCTTTGATGTCAGACCAGAATCCATCTGACGAGCCTTGGGGACGTGCTTCTTTAATGAACCTATACTCAGACATAATCCATTCCTTCTTAAAAAAGTAGGCTCCACCTCGGCAAAGGTGGAGCCTGTAGCTGCGAGCGAGCTATCACCAATGGAACCGCTCGCGCATATCAAATTGTTTTGAATCGGTGATAACATAATCAAGTTCCTGGTACGTCTGCCGATAAGAACTTTACGCATCCGACTTGACCAAGGCAAGGGAATTCTGAAAAAAAACAAGAGAGGTGTCCGTAAAGACTTGTCAGATGTAGAACGGTTACTCACTGAAACAAGTCCCACCTCTCTCGAAAATATTTGCCGGTCTCTCCCGACTGTCAAGCCTGATTGAGAATCGCCCCAGTGGCTTTCCTGCCCTGCGTGCGGGGACCGCGTTATCCATCTTTCTATCCAAGCCTCCGGAGGCTCAATGGATTCCACAGGGTTAGCGGTGTTGGAAATCAGGACATTGCCTGATTGATTGTAAAAAAAGAACCCCGTCGAATCAAATCGTCGAGGCTCAGTATTGCAGGCGAGAACTCTCTCACAAGAACGCCCGCGTATATCTAATTGTCGGTCAAGCTTTATCATGAGAGAGTTACTTTCCTTACGTCAACAAAGGCATGTTACGCATCGGCTTCGGGCTTGGCAAGGGAATTCTGAGAAATATCTTCCCTGGGTATCCAATGTTCATAGGGACCGTCATCGTCGCCGCAATCATGGCAGGGCAAATCCTCGTGCTTAATCGTACTGTGGTAAATCCCACAATTTCCGCAATCTTGTCTTGGTTCACTCATCTCAACATCCTTTCGTAAAATTGTACGGGCACACGGGGTATTGCTCCCCGGAGTAAGATATTATCTCACCGCAGAATTTCCGCCGAGCTACTTATATACCCTCTATGGATATCGCCCTGGGCGGCGGCTCTTGTGCCCGTATAAAAAGCCCCTCCAGCCGAAGCCAAAGGGGCGAGTGCAAGAACCTTGAGAGAATTTGCACGGAATACAAAGATGGAAGTCTCAAGGTTCATGTGAGCATCTTAGGCATCGGAGTTGCTGAAAACAAGGTAAATTCAAAACTCTTTTGCTGCAACAGGGATATATTCTCCTAAGCCTAGTCTAGCTCTAGCCTTACGCATCATCTCCGCAAATTCATAATCTCCTTTTTTCTGTGCCCACGCGATTGCTTTTGTCAACATGTCATACTTTTCTTGCCCGGTCATATTGGACCCCTTTCGCATGGTCTATCGGATCAGGCAATGGCCGACTTGAAGAGTGCGCAAAAAAACACCCCACGGCTGGGGGGAACCGTGAGGCGTGAGCTTGCGGTGTAGGCCCGCTGCTGCGTGTGTGCTGGTAAAATAATAAATGAGAGACGCAGACGGCGGGACTCGAACCGCTTATGGCCTCTGTGGGCTGGCAACATCCCGCCTTATCTTTATGGTCGTAACCGCGGGGGGGCAGGTGCTCTACCGATTGAGCTACATCCCGTCTCTCTCGTCAGTATGATTGTAGTAATGTCTAGTCGTTGAGACAAGGGAAAAAAACCCAGCCCCGCCAACTACAGCGGGGCTTTATACTGAGCCTGCGCGCGGCAGGTCAGCGGAGATTGACCCCCGCTGTTTTATTCTTTCCTGATTACCGCGATTTCGACCTTTGTTTCAGGTGACTGTGCCTTGCTGAGTTCATCTCTAAGGATAATCGCATCACCAGGTTCAAGCTTGGGCTTGACATTCTCAATCGCCTTGACGGTTTCGATGATCGCGTTACTGGTCGTGACAGCCTTGTCCTGCCACTGTCGAGCCTTGACTGCTCCGCGGATGCCCCAGATGCCAGCAATCGTAGCCAGGCTACCCAGGATGCCGTTCAGAACAGTTACGCCCTCCGTGACTACCTCTCCAGTCGTAGGCCTCTCAGTAGCCACCTCAGCAGCCTCAGCCATCGCCTGCGCGTTGCCGGGCGCAAGCGGTACTGCCCGCTTTTTTGGCAACCCGATGTATGCTTGCGTAACCTTGGCGGCAAGCTCTGCCTCTGCCCTGGTCGGTTCAGCTTCCGGGGCAACATGAGGCCGCAACGCCGCGATATCCACGACAGCGATATCCGCAGCCTCTTTCTGGCGCTCCGACGGAGAAAACCGGAGTGTGTCTGAACAGCCCGATGTTATCAGCAAAAACAAGATGCCTAATACAATTGCTACAGCCGCCGGGATCAATTTCATTACTGTTCGTTTCATGGTACATCCTTTCGTGTTTTGAGCACTGACTTTATCACAGCGATATCGATCGCCATGGTTTGAATTTTGTCTCGCATTTCTTCGACGGTCTTGCTCAATTCATGGATGGATTTTTTCAGGCCTGCATTGACCGCCTCGACCTGATTGATAACCTTATCGGCTTCATCATCTGAGCAATCGATATGTTCTTTCATCGCAGCTGCTGCGTGCTTGGCGTTCGCGTGGGCGGTAGCGGTGTTGTAGACAATGCCTCCAAATAAAGAGGCTATGCTAATCGCTACTCCGATCCATTTTGCTATTTGTTGTTTCGCCACGGCATCTCCCTGGTTACGGCCCGATAGTAATGACCGATGATGTGCTGTCAAGCGGCTGATAAGCTGTGATTGTGATTCTGAAAATAACCTGCGCTGCGTACCCTGTTGTCTTAATGAACAAGTGTCCATCGGCACCGTCGATATAAACTCTCATAAAAACGCCATCGGCACTGATCGAGTCATCAGAGCCGAGTATTCTTTGATCCGCCCCCGTCCAGTCAACGCCGACCATGCCTTGGAAATACGTCTCCGCATTGAATGGTACATCAGTATCACCCTCTTGCCCGCCCCAAACCACATCATCGCTGTTCGCTAAAGTGCCCGCCGCCGCGACTACATATCCCACCAGCAACAACGCACGCCAATCGCCGGAATCTAAAACCGTCTCAGAAACCTCGCCTTGCACATCGACGATCTGGTCGATATAGCCAACAATGACCGGATTTTGCCAAGATAAATCTGTCCCATTAGAAGTAAGAATCTTGCCCGTTGATCCGATAGCGAGTTCATCCCACTTTGATGGTGAGCTTGAATTGCCGTAGATTAATGATCCGCGAGTCGGCGTGTCGGCAACCGTGTCGGTATGCGTAGATCCGTCAAGGATGGTGTGATTCGTCCCGCCGCTACCGGTCTCCCCCACATCGATAAACAACATCGTTTCGCCAGCCTTCGAGATCCCCAGCCACCATCTGACATAGTCGCCAACGCTGCCAGTTGTCCGATCGCGATAGTCCTGCGCCTCCAGGCCTACGAACCCGCCGCCCGCAGCCAGTAGCACCCATGCCCCGGCTGTTGAGTCCCAGTAACATTCCGTACAGTCATATGTTCCATCTGTATTATCTACGGTAATCTTGCATACGCCGGACTGTCTGCCGATTTCCGGCATGTCTACCGGCAAGTTTGGCAATGGCTTCATCGCAAGGAACTCATCCGTCTTTATCCCTCGTGAATCGTAACGAATATTATCAGTCCCGCTCATGGTTACATCCTGACCGTATTTGAGTCTAACGATAATTCTGTCGTATTGACGCCCTCTGAGAAGTTCCATACTACGCCATTGATTATCGGCGCAACCGCAGCCGTCACGCCGTCTACAGTTAGTTCTATGACTCGCGTGGAGGTCCTGGGGATCCCGATACCTGGATGGTAGCTCTTGTCGAGTTCCCTCAATACGATGGCTGTGTTGCCGTCCGCGTCTTCGATAGACTCCCCGACCTGGTTAGCAAAAACAAGGGCCGCTGCGGAATCGTCTACGGTGTCACCACCCGAGAAATCGGCAGTCTGATCTCGTAGTTTGAACCTGTTGGGCTGTCTGATAATTTTCTGAGCAGTCAAAGGCCATTTCTGCGAAACCGTTCTTGTCCGGTGGCCCACGACAAAGTTATCGGTTTCAATCGATGTATACAGCTTGAAAATAAATCTATGGCCTGAACCGTCTAGGGTGTTTTGTATCAAGTCGAGATAAAACATATTTGCTATTTCGATAGTCTTGGCTGCGCTCGTGAACGTGATACCGCTGCCATGAGATGGATGGAATTGCTTGAAAGGTTGCCATGTATGAATGTTGGGGTACATAATCTTAAATGATGTACGATTCCTATCAAACACTACTTGCGGGATTCCGATCGCGCTAGTTGGCTCCCCGTCGATTTCCATAGTGACATACGCCGGTCGCCATCTCGCAGCATCCCCAGCGCCGTCCACCGACCACGTTGGCCCAAATGTTCTGATTCGATTGACATGATCGTTGAAGTCTGAATCCAGGCCAGAAAGGTCGCTGGTTTGGGCTAAGTTATCCCAAAGTGAACCGTCAGTATCCAGGGCGAATTTACGCCACACCTCGCTGTACTTCAAAAACTCTTTACTGGTCGGTAAGTATCTTGCCTCGAATGTCGTTCTGTTTGCAACCGACCAGTCGGCAGGGTTAGATTTGCTGTCGCTATTTTGGTATGTGGAAATCGGATACGTCGAGACATCCCAGCCATGCAGTAAGTCGTGATCATCAATTGCATCATCCCACAAGACGATGCAAGCCATCCGCTGAACATCGCCGATGACTTTGATATCATTCCGAATCCCGGTCGAATCCTCGTTTGTATCCAGCCGGATAACTTCGGCGGTTGCTACGTCGCCGATGTTACTTCCGAACGTCGCGAGAATAGGCTCTTCGGTCCATGCAGGATCGCTCAGCGAGTAGACTCGCAGGCGGTGGCGTAGCTCCGTATCGGTGTCTGCAACACTCCATGGTTCGAGGTTAAAACCAAATCCGATTGGCAACAAAATGGCCGCAATCGCTTCGAGTAAATTCTTGCCTTCGAGATTTACCTCAGGAAGGATCGGGTCTACGGTTGTTGCCGCGAACAAAAGGGCTTTGATATTTACCCAGTCGGTGGTTTCGTCAGATATAACATCGCCATCGTCAAATAATTCAACGATTGATTTCAAGGCGACGTAAGCCGTCCAGTGCTCCGCTTGACCAACGCTACCTACTGCCAGCCTGCCGGTCGGGAAGAACACGGCAGACTCTTTCGTGTCGGTCCCAACAGCGTCGCTCCTGAGCGCCCACAATGATTCAGATGCATTAGGCTGCCCACCAGGATTGAGCACGCATGGCATTTGGACGATAACGGAATTGGAATATATCCTATCGCCGGTTACCGCAGTTCCAGCCATCTCTTCATCGTCGATGAGCTTCGTGGCAAACCACCGACCGCTGATAACCTTGTTGGCAAGAAGTAGCTCGGGCCCGTAAACGGTTGCTACATAAATCTCAGCATCAGGATCGGCTTGCATCAGTCTGGATATCTTGCCGACATGCCCATTAAACCATCTACCGCTGGCCCCATCAACAAGAGAGACTCTATCGCCTTGTTGAGCAAAGTTGCCCTCTATATGCCCTCTCGCGCCCTTATCAGGGCCTATACCAAGGTTACGCTCCATCGTAAGCGTTGACATTTTGCCATTACTGCCCCAGTTGGCCTTGGTCGGTAGCCACTCATCATCAAGAGACTCTGGCGCCCATGTGGGAGTAGGTCCTATGATCAAGCTCGATACATACACCGACATTTCTGGCGGCGTGTAAACTGCTCCGGTTACTGTCATGCTACTTTACCCACTCCTGTAGGCTGCCGTCGGAATTCACTTGATGATGGAAGTCGATTTGCAAGAGAGCCGGGCTTTGTGCTGCTGTCACACCTGCCCATGTATCATCTGCCCCGGTATCGCTGCGATACAGCCTGCCAGTGATCATCGACGATATGGTCATGCCTGTGCCATCAAGGTCAGTGAGTCCTGCTGACACTTCGTGATGATCATCTACGCCAGTGCATGTATCTGACATGTCAATAGTCGAACTTGGCAAGAATACCCCATTTACATTTATCCATGAGTAATCAAGCTTCCATCCAACGTAAGCCCCGGACTCTTCACTGCCTCTATCTCCCGGGGTCCAGTGGACATGAGCGCATACGTCAGTACCCTCTTTATACGTGTGCGGAAGTTGAGCTGAGAAAAATATCTCATCGCCTTTTATGAATTTATAAGCCTTGAAAGTAGCTCCTGAGCCGCCTGGCTGCCAATCAGAAAGCGTGGGATTGCTTGCGCCCGCAAAAGCGAACGCGCCAGAATTGATCATCAGATCATCCCACAAGACGAACTCTACTGATTTCATTTCACCTGCAATCGACCGCAACAGGGAGGTTTCGCCAGTTGCGCAGACGGCCAACACGTCCTTGACCTGTTGCTCAATCACGCAATACTCGCCTGGTAGTAATTCGATGTCCTTCAAGGCGTCAAGCTCGGCATGGGTGCCTGCGAAAACCGTCTGGGTTATATCATGCAATACATATACGGTCTTGCTACCTGCATTGATGACTGTGTAGGCAACAGGGCGCGGCATGCCGATAACGAGTTTCGTGGCTGTAATAACTGTTGACATGGTTATTTCCTCAAATAGATTCTGCCGTTTTCCTTGACGGCTTTTGTTAGTCCGTGTCGTTCTTCGTGCGTAATCGAAGCTTTTTATTCGACGCAAGCGGATCAACGCATATATTAAAAGCGTGCCGTTGCCAAACCAACGCTTCCCACGCGGGAGGTTCGGCCCATGGAGTTCTGATCTGGACATCTACGACATCGTTGTTCGATGCCCATTCCCTGTCAGCAGCATAATTTCTTGGAGCCGTCGGATGTCCAATTCTGATTAGAGCCCTTATTTCATCACCCTCATAGGTTATAAAACATGGATTGTCTATTAGTACCTTTTCCGTACGCGGTTCGATAGAAATTGCACATCGTTCGAGAATTCCTTTATTTGGAATACGGAACACGCAGTCGCGTAAGGTATGTACGAGATTGCTTTGTCCGCCATGCTTGCCGACTTCATGACCTCCAGCGATTTCACCATAAGGGCTTTCGACTTTTAGCCCATTGAAACTACTGGTTAAATAGCCGACTCCCGTTGGAGCGACCGCCATAAAGCTACATGTGTCCCAACGATCAACCTCAGAGCCTATGTTGTAAACACCAGCCTGAAACAGTCCCCTAATATACACTCTCTCGAATGAATGGTGATCTGCATTATTCCGCTTGCGGCCATTTAGCGGTTCCCTTGCCATTAGGATTCCGCAAAGAGCATCATTAGATTCTATAGCAAGGTCACACATGTAACAGTCTCTTGCCCCTGTCATATCGATCACAGGCCAAGGCTTATCGGACTTCCATTTTGTCGTGATCAAAGAAGCCGACTTCCCAAGACTTCTTTGGGCGCCTCTGCCCTTCAGGATGACACCTCGCTTGCCTCGCATATTCAAGGGCTGGTCAAGAACATGTCTTCTGACGGTGATAGTTCCACCATAAGAGGGCAAAGCGTCGATTCGTTTTTGTAAGTAGTTCATTACACCACCTCCCATGCTGATTGTACTCCAGCGACATCCAGGTGCTTGTTGAATCGCATTGATCCCTGGTACATGAAAGTTGGGGTTTCTACAAAGTTGGATAATGTGGGGCCGATACTTATCGGGACTGTCGCCAAGACCAGCTGCTTACCATCATCACGAAGGAGGTATATGGTAAATTCTCTGTCGGATTGTGATTCACCAAATCCAAGCATCCAGATCACTCCTGAAGATGCTTTATGGATGGCGAATATGTTTGAATCGAAAGGTTGAAATACCGGGCCTAAAGACGACCATCGCTGTTGGGATGCACCATCCCATCCGTGATCGTATTGCGCATCCCAAAAGTGGGCTATACAAGGATTAGTATAAGTATCACTGCAAAAAACAACTCCATTAGGGGTAGGGACGCTTTGAATACACTGCCAACTTTGATCAGCCACATTCGTATCAGTATCTATCCAGAGGTCAGTAAAAGTTACACCAAAATCATCGCTGATCTTGACGCCCTCACCTTCGTCGCCCCAACATGCCCACACTCTCTCGCGGTAAGGGTCATATGTAAGCCCGTGATAATGTATACCCAGACTTCCTGGCGAGCTTGCAGAATCCAGTGTGGCAGTCGCTATCGCTGCCCAGTTATCACCAGAGTCTGCAGAACGATACAACTGAGCGGGATCTACACCGGCCTCCAGACCCCAATATTCTGCAACAAGGATTGATCCGTCACGACAAACAACCATCGACCAGCCAGGTCGGGGGTAGTAGTGAGTGTTGAAAGTTAGAACATTAGTAGCTCCGAAGGATGGACTTGCGGGGTCAGTTTTGTACAGGGTTGTAACGCCGGTTGCGTCAACCCTGACGGCTACAAACAGATCACCCTTGACGACCTGCACAAACATTATCCTCAAGCCTGCCCCAAAGTCATGCTCTTCGGTAGTTGATGCCCCGGTCTCATCAGTCGAACTAAGCAAAAGCTCTGTGTCACTTCTTGAAGTACCCCATAATTTCGACGTAGTTTCATCGTAGTCCATCACGTCCATACCGATAAACGTCGATGTCTGTCGGGGAACGAGTGGACCTACAGGCGTCTCTGGAGGATTGAAGACCGTTGCATCATTCACACAATCAAGATTCAGGCCTTCTTCATGATACCTCCTGACAGCTGCGACGCTGGAGATATATCGCGACTGCAAAAAGACATCGGAAAAATTACAGTTTGCAGGGTTGGTATGGAAACTTGTTGCACCAATATTGAACCGCTTGACATTAACGACCAGTTCGTCCGAGTCTGTTAACCTAACCCCTTTTATAAGACGTCCATCCATATATAGGAATATCTTGGCCGCCGTAGTCGCAGTTTCATATTTACCGGTAATAACTATTGAGTGATCCTCATTATCTCCCCATGACATATCTGGCAACTCTATCTCAACGGCTGTACCGTTACTCGTTTCTATTCTAAAACCATCGACAGATTGCGAGTTCCTGTATTCCAGCCGACCGTATAAATAGCCATTGCCTAAGCTAGAGGCATCCCACAGGTAAAACAGATTGAAATACTCATCAAGCGCGTCAGTGAATCCTTGGCGAGTTTGTATATGCATTCCAACTGCAAACCCATCCTGTGCATCGAAACTTGCACTAAATGTCCTCGTAAGTTCGTTTCCGCTTGTCGCTACAAAGCCATCATGATGCTTTCCGTCATCATATGTTGCTGATCCTGTTAATGTGAAATTCTCGTCTTGGACATACTCAAATATCTCGTTATCTAATGTTGCCGCAACTTTCATATCTAAGTTAGACATTACCAGCCCTCCACGACGCTGAATGAAGTCCATTCGGTGTCTATTTTCTGAAGTGTTATTACTGAGCCTACGACGGTGCTTACAATGCTGCCCGCCGCTCCGGTGACTACCGTACCTACCCTGATGATGTCGCTACCCTGGGCGGTGATTGTTAAGGAAAAATCCTCAACGACGATGAATGTGAATGATCCTGCGCCAGAAGAAGGCAGGGTAAAAACTATCGCAGCCGACGCGCCTGTGTTCGTAAATGATACATTGTTATCGGCGGCCAAAACTGAATACGAGGCTGTTTTTGCCGTAACCACTCCAGGAGCAATCGTCCCGTCCCCAGAAAAGTCGCTCAGGATTTCCCCCGCAAGCGACCGTAGCGTAGATGATTCGCCAGTTGCACAGACAGCCAGGATATCGCGATTCGCGGATACGACAAGAACCGATTCGGTCGCCAGTAGCGTAATATCAGCCATCGCGTCAAGTTCGCTTGAAGTCCCAGCGAAACCCGTAGTGGTAATATCAAGAACTATATATACGGTTTTGCTTCCAGTATTCGCGACTGTGTAGTCGCTGCGTCGCGGCATACCGATTTTCAGGTCTGAATCGGTTATAACTAAAGACATGTCAAACTCCTAATGTGTTCTATAAAATGTAGCGACGATGGGGCAGAATGCTTTGTAATCGCCCGTGGATGTTCGCTCGTGGAGAATCGGGCCAGCCTTGTCGTAAGATAGTAGGATGCAGTTATCGTAAGATAGCAACGGCGCTGTGCCTGATAATGTAGATGGTGCTGCATTTATGTATGTTTTGAAAGTTGCTATGTTCAATTCAAGGTCTTCGGTGGCAAGCTCAGTCGTCGCTTTCGCAGCGGCTTCAAGCTGGCCGGTTACACTGTAGCCAGTCGCACCCAGGCCGAACTGCTGGATATATGTGCCATCTACGCCGGGCATTTTCCCGGCAGTAAACCGCGCCTCTTTTGACCCGCCATCGACCCTACCGCCGCGAGTGGTTAAATCATCTCCGAGAAATGCAGGCTGGCTCATTCTAAACCCCCTGCGGCTTGCGAACTGTGCCTACCGGATAGAGGTGATGATTGCTCTGACTCAAACCAGCGATGGTATGCCTGGTCGTACCGGTCGTTTATGTGGATGTTTTGGACCGCGATACTTGTTGTGTTTATTGTCGGAGGTGCTGAGGTTGACCGGTCCCACCATTTCGGAGGGCGGCCTTCTTTGATTTCCTTTACTCTTTCTTCAAAATATCGCAACACGGCGGCTTTATTTCTGTACGAAATGCCTGTCGGAGAAATATCATAAAGTGCAGGACTGACCCCGCGAGTCACCGGAAAGAGCGTGGGGATAATCTTAGGGTATCTTGCAGCCATATCTTCAAGCGAAACGTTCCTTTCCAGAAACTGCTTTCGTCCGCTAAATGTTGTGTATTCGGGGTTGCGATAAGTCTCCCGGAAAGCAATCTTCGAGTTGCCGTCATACAAGATACTGTCAAAGCCTTCGCCTGGCGACAAATCGTCAAAAACATCAGCATCCTCTAGTAATTTATTAACAGAGTATGATAGCTCTGCGCTTCTAAATTGAACTGATGTTCTGAGGAAATTCGATACAGGGGAGTTTCTTTCCTCCTCGCGATTCCTTGCATCTGCCAGCTTTATGAGCGATGCGATAGAAGCACGTTCAAGCCCCTCTCTAGTTTCATCAAGTTCTATTTTAGATTCAGTTGTCTGCCTCTGTCCTCGCGGCCCTAGTCTAAATCTTTCCAGGCTTTCACTAACCTCAACCCCAGTTCGGGTATTCATCGCTGTAAGTATCTCGGCTTGCTTACCTCGTTGTGAGATGAATTTCTTGATACGTGAAGATTGCGTTCCGGTAATATCCAATTCGCCAAAAGCGGTATCAAGCTCACGGTCGTCTAAGCCCGCGAACCTTTCGATGATATTAGAAAGTAGTGCCCCGCTTCGTTTATCAGCGTACCACTCATCCCCGTACCATTCTCTTACTTTTGCATTTCCGAAAGTTTGGGTGATAACTTCTTTGACCGTACTTGCTCCAAGCCTCTCAGTAGGCTCAAGCTTTTGCAAGGCCGCAAACCACGCCACTGCGTCAGATGCACCTACCGTTTCGCCCATAGCAGGCGAAACGGCCGTAGTTATGCTGGCGAAAAACTGAGACCAGTTTGAAGATTCAGATTGTGAATATGCTTCAAATAATTGGCCTAAAACCTTATTTGTATTTTCCGCGTTCGGCCTCAAACCTTGGTCGGCAAACATCTTTGCAGTAAGCTTGCCCATCTGACTTAATGCTTCATCGTTAATTTGTTTGTGTTGGCCAAAAAGGACCATCTGAGCCATCATCCCGGAAGCGGCGTCATTAAGTTTGCCGCCAACAAAATCTTTTTTATCTATCACCCCAGCAGACCCAAGCGAAACACCAAGCCCACCAATACCCTCAAGCCTGCCGCCACCGGCTGCACCTGCGACAGAAATATCACCCAGGCTCTTACTTGCCTGCGTTTCGGTTAACCCGAACTGAGATGCGAATCCCGCCGTTCCGCCAATAGTGGTTATCGCAGATCTTGTCAACTCTTGTTTAAGTTCGAGGGCTCGCTCTAGTGATCCAATCATACCCTTGACCGCTGCTGTTATCGCAACAAAAGCTATGGCCCCGCCGCCGAGCGCAAGCAGGCTTTTACCGAAGCTTTTAGTCTTTTCGTCGGCCTCACCAAGCTCTGTGCCTGCGCCCTTGGCACCTTTCTCAATATCCTTCAGGCCTTTCTTGGCCTTCCGGGCATTCGAGACCGCCCGCGTCGCCTTCAGGCCAAGCGTAATTGTCAGGGGGGTTCTAGCCATCTACGCACACCAATCGATTAGTTGGGCTATCCACAAAGCGTTACCGTCGCCCGGGGCCAGCATCAAGGTTAGATCGTCAGCTGAAAGGCTATACTGTTCTCGCAACGCCCGGCCAGCAAGCTCACAGCATGATATAAAGTACTCAAGATGCTCTGCCATATCTTCGATTTCAGCTTCGTGGATATGGCCCTGATCGCATTCGACAGTAACCCGAACCGGCGCGCCTGCGAATACCGTAGCGATTTCAGGCCATTCCAGGACAACCGGGGGCTGTTTGATATCCAGTTCAACCTTGCCATCCTCACTGAATACCGGGGCAAGGCAAGCATCGTCTCGGACTTTTCGCGGGGGGCTGGGGAAATGGACGCCGTTGGGAGTGAGCTTCGGACTAAGCGTGTGATGCACCACGTCGCCGGTAACATCTCGTTGGCGGTCAACCTTAAATTGTAACCACTCTTCGGTTGTCATTATACTACAGCAGCCAAAGTAAAGGCCTGGGCTTTAAACGCAACCGAAACTGGTTCAGCAGGCGTTGCGAACATTGCCGAAATGCCTGCGGAATTTATGCTCGTGAATGTCATAAGATAAAGCACGCCAAGATGATTTTTGACCCGGACGGTCAAATCATCCTCCTCGTGCTTGTTCGCGAACAAGCCCGCAACGACCACGTCCTTGAAGGTAACAACGCCATCGACATATCCGGCGTCGATATTGTATTGAGTATATTCGCCAGCATCGCCGCGCATACCGGTTGCGATAGACGGGTCGTTGACTCCAACTCTGATAGCGCCATCAAGGGCTACGATGTCGTACAAGGCTGTGTGTACGTCGTAAAATACTGTTTCTGCCATGATCTATTCTCCTAATGAACTGTGGGGCTTTGCGTCGTAAAATTTACCATCAACGGAATCGTAGCAATCAGCCACGGAACCCTGTCGTCGTTTAATATCATATCGCCCCACTCTAGCGGCGTGTGAAATCCGTCCTCCGAGTCGTCTATGCCGACTGCTTCTGCATCCGACGGGGGACTGCCTTCGATGGCGTTCCTTGCCCCTGCCATCAAGCGAGTGACGCCCTCAGTAGTATCGACCTCGTTATCGCCTCGGAAGGCAACAAATATCGTCACCGACACCTGACCCGCTCGCTTCAGTTCCGATGCGTGAGCTTCGGTTATCTCGTTACATATAACCATAGCTATTCTCGGGGATAGAAGCTTTGTGCCAGCCGCAGACTCTTCCGACGCTCGGATTGATACTACGTCGAAGAACTTGACGCCGCTGATAGTGGCGCCATTTAACGCATCGTACAGGTCGGTTATGATACCGCCTTCGATATTATTCGCTACGATTTCAGCCATGGTGTGCCTTAAAGAGTGCCTGCCTGGAAATCAGCGGCCATCATGTCACCGGCCTCTTGGAGCAGGCTATTTACAGCCTTTTCGCCGATTTTTGTATACAGATGCATCCATTCACGTTGGGGTATCTTACCATCGCCCCAGTTGTGAAAGTGTGCATAGTTGGTCATCTCGCGACTGCTATTTTTCCACTTCAAAAGCATTTTTCCGTTAGTCGATTTGACGCCTGTACCAGTTGACGAAGCTTTGAAGTTAGGGATCGATAACATCCCCTCGTCTTTGCCGCGGCCAATACCACGAAGCCACTTGCCTCTATGCCCGGCCTTGTCTTTCTTGGTTTTATAGGCAGGTGAGTAAGCCTGATACGGTTTACCTTCAGGCCCTATGCCAGATGTGCCCTGAAAGATGATCGCCATCGCCAGGAGGTGCTTTCTGTTTTCGACATCAGCCATGTATTTAGCGAAAAGCGTGGTCGAGACGATCTTGTCAAGATCGCGATAAAGCTCTTTGAAGCCAGTTACTTTATATTGCTTGGCCATTTCATAATCTCGTTGGGTGTATCGTCGCGGTGTTTGCTGACATATCAGCGTCGTCATTCGTATCCGGCGTGACGTTGAAAGTCAAATTCATCGAATCCAAAGCGTCTTTCAGCATTTCTGCATACTTATCTGACAGCGTGGAATACATGGTGTCTTCATGCCGCTGATGGGCAGATCCAAGAGCAAGTCCTATTGCTCTGAGAGTTGCGATTTCTTTCAACTGATCTGGTACTACGATGCGCCTAAAGTCCGGCACAAGACGGGTTGCGGAAGACAATCTCCGGTCTTCAGGGCCTCCGTGCCCACCAAGTTCGTCCGAGAATTTTTGCGACGCTTGCAACAAAGCCCACTTTGTCGCTGCTGCGCAATGGATATCCATCCCATTCGTAGCTGAATATATGTCGCTCGGTAATGTGTCGATATCGTACCAGTGCTCAGACAGGTCAGCATCTATGCATAGCGTTACAAGGACGGGGACAAGCGTTGTATCGTCGTCGTAATCTTCGAGATACATCTCCCCGGACAACCCTGACAAGCTAGCCTCTGCAAGTGTAACCTTGACCGCAGCGTCGGCAATGCCGGAAATGTCGCCAGTGCCCTCCATTACTTTACTGGACCCAGCAGCGTCTTTGAAGAGCGAGACAGTGACGGCGTTGGATACATCGACCGTGCTCATCCAAAGCCAACCTCGTTCGGTGTTACCGGGGTCTCGCGTGTCAACGCCGGTAATCTTCCACCTGGAAGTGTGCAAGGAATCCCGGTCTTCGTATGCAATTATGTAGTCGAATATAGCAGACATTTATTCAAGTATCCTTTTCAAAACCGACCCCTCGCGAAGTTCGGCCTTATTCCACTGCCTTGCCGCCAACGCCTGGAGGTAATGAACAGCATCGCCCTGATTCGGGTGCCATCCGTACAGCATCAATTCAAGGTCTTCCCCGAGGGTTGCTACGCAAGTCTCTTTCGCCACCCCGTAGTTACCGTACAACGACGGGCCAAAAGCAAGTACGGGCAAGCCTGCAGCGATTGCGATATTGCCAGCGTTACTATTGATCGTCACACAAAACCGGGCATTGCGAATATCATCTTCGAGCGACCTGGCAGAAGCTTTAATATCCGGATGCTGCCTGACTCTGATTTGAGTTTTGCTCGGAAGCGCGTCTCTGACCAACGGACCAAGGACGTCGATATGGTGGATTTCTGAATCTTCCAGTTGAGCATCGGTCGGCACTTGACCCAGGATAAGTACGTAGCCATCTTCGCGGCCATGTTGCGCAGCAGGCTTTGATCCGAAGGCCTTGAAGAAGCGTTTCTCGCCACCGTGGATAGTGTGGATATCATTCGCCCATGATGCTGTATGATTGAAACCTTCGAGATCGATCTGAGTGTAGCTCATTCGATTAAAGAAGCCGTGCTCTGCGATTATCGTACCCACGCCACGCTTACGAGCCTCGTTGACGATCAACTCGCGCACCCGTCCTCTGCCATTCCAGAGGTAGATATAATCCAACTCTTTACTTCCGAACGGCCACCCGTCTTTATATGAAACAAGGCTAATATCATAGCCACATCGACATAAGCCATCATAAATAGCTTTGCTTGGCGTATCGCCTCGCATGTCGCGATTCGGGATTGCGCAGCCTATTTTCATTGCTGTAAAAATGCCTCGACGTCTGGTTTCGTGATCTTCGGACCGCGAAAAGGGATTTCAGCAGGGTTCAGGTCGTGCTTATCAATCAGTTCGCCTGCGGCCTTTGACATGGTGATGACATTGCCGGTCGCTACCGATGGGGTGTCTTCGTCGGGATCGACAGGCGCATTTCCAGGGTCAACCAGGGGCGTTGACGATTCGCCGTTGACCTCTGCGATGATTTCAGCCAGGGTCTTGTCACCACGGCTTACCCATCGACCTGCCACCGCCGATCCTACTAACCCAGCGGCAATTGCGACGTCGTAAGTTTTCTTGGGATTAATAGCATCGGGCTGCGTACTCTTGACGCCGAAGACTTCTTCGAGTTGACGCCAAATAGATTCTTTGCGCCTCTGTCGATTTGTGCATACTATCAAGATATTCATAATTGCTCCAATATTGGCACCGCTTCCAGAACTGTGCCGGGTGATATATTCACAATGCTACCACCGCTTTGCTGAATCGCGTTGACGGCGGCTGCAAATTCTTTTTCGATGCTCCAGAGGCTTCCGGACTTGCATCCGCCAGAGCCTCGTGTATCAGCCTCGAATGGTTTGATCATTCGTGCATGGCCTCCATGATAATCGACGCCAAGCAGTTGAAACTTTCTTGCTCCATGAATCCATGCCCAGTTCAGGGCCATGATGGCGACTGATGAATTCAGAACGACATGATCGCCGTCGCGATGCTGCGTTGCCCGGCCTTGCCACGTTGAAGCGAATTGAAGATATTCGTCACAATGCGTTTGACGGCGCCCAACTTTCCAGACACCTGAAGGCTTCCAGAAATCAGCGTGGTACTTTTCTCCAAGCTTCTGATTCACCCAGAGGGCGCGGAACCTATCTCGCATAACCAAGGCAGAAAACTTCACATCTTGACAGGCTGATAAAACCAGTGCCCGATTCGTCCCAATGACCTGGTCAGGCCATTGATCGGCAGGTACAGCATCGACCGACGGGCCATTGCCGACAATCAAACAAGGGCGGGCGGGGTCGAACGCTAAGCCCGACCCTCGCCCATCCTTGGGAGCATTTTTACGTACCGGCATTAAAGATGCCCTTGACAACCTTGAACTGACGATGATCGTCGTATTCGGTTGCCCAGTTGGCGGTAGTAGCCAACTCTGCATCCGTGGGGTTCGTTTCAGCGTCATCCCACTTCATACCGAAGATGTCGAATTCAACGTCGTAGTCTTCGCGAGCTTTAGTTGCTGGCGAATGCCCGTCGTAGTCTCTCCAGACAGCAGTACCCGAGTCGTAGATGATGGTTGCTGATATTGCACCAACACCGAGACCAAGTACAGCATATTCATCATGATAAGAGGATGTCAATTCGGTCGTGAGTCCGGGGACATCAGCGACAATAACTGCCCGCCCATAAGCGGGGATGACATCTTTGTACAGCGTGATTCCGCTGACAGAGTCATACAAATATGTTGACGCCACACTACCGACCAAATCGGCGAACACGGCTGAGGGCATGACGAAGGCCTTAATCTGTTCGCGGGCGTCGCCCATCAACGCAAGCATCTGATTGATATAGCTCATCGAACACAAGACCTTTGACCCTGCGGTTTTTCCGGTAGCCACATCAAGAACATGTGCCGAAACAACATCAACAGCCGCGTCAGCAGCCGCGATGATATTGTTGCGCATATTCAGTAGTTTAGCGTCCGCGAACTGCTGGCCAAGGTTGACCATTGCAGACTCCATACTAAACTTCCGCCCACCCTTCCTAACTTGGATGTCTGTAATCGCGGTCGGGCCAAGACCCAGGAGTTGCCGAACGTTCAGGCCACTTGTCATCGCGAGGTTCGTTACGGTCGCAGCGGTTGCCGGAGTGCCCTCCTCTCTTCGAGAGACAAGGCTGGAAATCGGCGCCCATCGCCCGCTTGAATAATTGTCGCCACCATCGGTTTCGGCTCGGGCAGGATCGGATTCCAGGACAATCGTCCCAGCAGACCCGGCGTTGAAAATATCCAGCTTTTCAACGGTCCTGCGGTACTCTTCTGCTTTCAGTAAATTGATGTACACCATATCTGAAGGTGTTCCAGCCATGATAAATCTCCTCTAATCTAAATTTGTTGAATTATAAACGTCTTTTGTTACTGCGCTTTCGTGCGAGAGTTTTTCACGAGATCATGGAACGCCTTGCTGCCATGCTCTTCGATAAACTCAGCCTTTTTCCTGGGGTCTCGATCCAGTTCAGCAAGCGTTAATTTGCTCGGACCTGTCCCGCCGGTTCTTCCACCGCTTCCAGACTCTCCGGATGGCGGCGAAAACAATGCTCCGTCTTCTGTTGCAAGCCAATTATCGACAAATTCCGCCAGGCCCATCGGGGCAGTCGAGCCAGCCGCGTAAACAGAGCTACCATCGGGTGCTTGGATGGTTATTGTAACAACTCCATCAGTTACTTTCGCTATTGCCTTATCGGGCAAATCCTTCAGCGATAGCAACGCCAGCCGCATGTTCTTGACACCCTTGGCTGCTAACATCGGCGCGATCTGATTATCGATCGCCATCTTCTGCATGGCTGCCGTCTGTTGGTCGAAACGACCTTGGAGTTCGGTGTTGATTTCACCATGGCGCTTGTTGAGAGATTTTGTTATCGCCTCAACGTCGCCCTTCTTGGCAAGTTCTGCGTCCGCAGCCGCTTGCTCTGCTGCTTTGGCGGTTGCATCACGTTTGGCGAGTTCTTCTCTTGCCTCCCGTTTTTTAGCCCGCTGATCTTTGGAGTTTTCAACCTCCTTAAAGTAAGCTGCCTTGTAATCCATCTCATCGGCTGGCTTCTTCTCATCTGGGGTGTTTTCTTCGGCCATGATCATTCGTCCTTTGGGCTACTGCCCTGTTCTGTGGCTACTGCCACGGTTCGTTATCCAGAGTCGTATTTCGCTGTGAGTCTTTGGGTCATTTTACGAGAGATGTTACGCCACCTGCCATTCCCGATTCTTATCTTTGCAAATTTACTCCAGTACCGCAGGGCAATCCCGCAGGCTTGCTGTTCGCTGATAGCTTTTTTCTGCTGCATCAAAATCAAGGCCTTGACAATGTGGCTCCATGAAATCGGCCTTTTGATATCGATATTTACATTTATGTTTGCTGTAGCCATGCTTACCCTCCTCTAGGCCACAATTGGCTTTGGTATTGGAGTTCCATCAAGATGAATTTTCGGAACTGCATGGCATTGGCAGGATGCACCGCAGTACGTTTGCCCGCTGCCAGGCTCGCCGCCGGTTTCGTCTGGCACTAGAAGCATATGTCTATCTTCGCATGTCGGACAGGCCTGGGAGCCGTTGACAGTTACCCAGTAGCGTTTGACATCTTTGCCAAGCGACTGCTGATACTGTGCTTTCTGAGCCGCCGCCATCTGCCTGCGGGCGCCGTCTCTGGCGCTGGCTTGCACAGCTTTCTCGAATCTACCAAGTAAGTCATCTGTCTTCTTGACGGCTGCTTTTGCTTTGAGTAATTCTACTCTTGCCGCTTTGACCGTGACTGTGTTGCCTACTTTCTCGGCCTTGGCCAGCTTCGTCCTTGCCGACCTGATTCGATTGTAGCCCTTCGTTTTGGCTGCCATATCAGCTTTGCTGGCCTTGGCAAGGTCGGATGCGAGTTGCTTACGGTCTGCGTTGCCGAAGCCCGCTACGTCCCGTTTCGCACGGAAGAAAGCAACTCTGGTTTCGCCCCTAAGCGTAACATGGGCAAGATTGAGTTCTTCCTGAAACGCTTTGACTGCGTTCGCGGTCCACCCGTTCAGCTCACGTAATGCCCGTCCTCTTACGGCTGTTATCGGAGAGCCAATATCTCGTAAGATCGGCTTCGCGGTCCTCAATCCAGCAAGATTGGCTTGTGCAACAAGCTCTTTAGCGTAGTACCGAACAAGCTCTTTTCGCATCTTCTCAGATACAGACAGGTTTAGATATAAAGACGGTGTTGCAAATCGTTTTATGATGGCGTGGATATCATCCTGCCAGCCCGCCCCCTCTACCGTTGGCCTGCCGGCTGCAATAGCTTCACGGATCGGGTCACTCATCGCCGCCGCTCAAATCAGGTACGGAAAACTCGCTCTCAAATGTGGCTTTTTTGATCTCTTCGTCGATGTCTTCTGCTCGTGGATCATCGGGCCTGACAATCGCCGTCTTTGCCCGAGAAAGCAATGCTCTCATCATCGTTGGCGCGTCGATATGGATCGAACCTTTGCGGGCGTCGTCAATATCTTTCAGCAACTCATCGACACCGGCCAATACATATCTCTTGTTGTAATTAACTGAATATTTGAAGTCTTTCGCTGAGATTAGCGGTACACCTTTTTGCCGCGAAACCAACATACGCATCGAGTCCTCTTCGACCCTTGCGGCCTGGTCTGCGGTAGCTGACATCTCGTTGTCGAGGTCGGTTCGCTCAACTGACACTTGCACGCCGCTTGTCGCTCTCGCTTCGAGGTCTACCGAAGCGCCTGACATCTTGCCCATTCGCAGGATCGTTTGAGTCATCGCGTTCAGCCAGTCTCGTTTCTCGGAGATGTGCTGAACGGCTGGGGCTATCCTTTGGACCGAAGCTGTAGGATCCGAAAACGCAATCCAACAATTCGGCGAAACCTCAGTCGGGCATTCGTCTGAATTCGCGCCCATTGCGGCCAGGATTCCGATGGCCATATACAAATCAAGTTGGCCTTGACTGACAAGATTGAGCATCGCTCGTGCTACCGGTGCAGGCCTGGTAAGTAAAGATATGGGGATTTTGGTATTATCAGCCTTGACTGAATCGCCCCAGTAGAACGGCACTACGGGGACCACGCCAAGCATCGAATCGCCAGAGACGGCAGTGCTGTCAGCCTTCTTGTCATCATTTGTAGTATAAAGCGTCCAGCCGCTCTCAGTCAGCGTCAAGTACTGCCTGCCTGCCGATTCCGCGCCCTCTGACTCCGCTGGAATGTCGCCGAGATCATAACGAACCCATTTGTATTGACCGGAGTGATCGCAAGACCAGCCGGGGCGCTCAAGGGGGCCTCTAGCCATAAGATAAGACCTCGCGCCGTCCTGTATTTCCTGTGCGAGATTGGCATACGTTTTGTCTGAGGCGGTCTTGCCGACAATGATATCCACGCCGTTGATATACTGCAAAGTGACGGCACGTCTCATAAACTCATTCATATGAGTTCCAGAGCCATCGACGTCGTTTATAAACCCTTCGATATCTTTGGCATACGGCGAATCCTCGAAGCTTCTTATCGGCTCAGTTCTGAAGAGGTTATCTACGCGAATCGTGACAATATCAGCACATACGTCCATAGCGAACAAAGCTTTCATCCGCCAGTTGTATGATGTGGTGCTTTCAGCCTTGTCAGAGCCTTCACCGAACCGGTCAAGGTAAAGGCCATTACGTAGGACATGCTCTGCCATCTCGTAGAAATCAAGATTCAGCTCCCACCCAGGCTTGTACTGGTCGTACAAGGCCGATGTTGCGGCGGGGTCGAAATCGGTTTTGGTTTGTTCGGGCATTTATACTGCTCCGTAAGCCTTTGTTTTGATGCTGGTCGTTTGGCGGTTTATGACATAGTATCGCAACGCATCCGGGATGTGCTCGAACTCCTGAGGGTCCAGAGGCTCTTCTATCCAGACGCCGTTGACTTTACGATTCTTGTAAGATTGCAATGCTTGAATGGTTATTTGATTATTTGTCGTACGAACGATCTTCAGCCTTGGTGAACCTGTGGCTGGGTTTATCAGTGACTTGACGGCCTGTATACCGTTGCGAACACTTCTGAGTTTCGGGGAAAGCGTGTAGCGACATTTGATTCCATGCTTCTTGAATTCGTCAATATCACTCTTGCCTGTCTGGTCGTTCTTGTTCCGACCTGCCGGGTCTGCGTATGTCGCTTCGATGTTCTGGATTTTATGGGCCTTGATATACTCAGCGTGCGTTTTGATCGTCCCGTCTTCGGCTTTGTAAGTATCAAGGATGTATGACACGCCACGCTTATCTTCACCGATCCACAAGCAGACGAAGTTACGATAGCCCCAGTCAATAGCTCGATAAACTCTCAAATCGGCTGGGGCTGAATCGACACAATGCTTCATTGGATCGAGTGACGGGTAAACCATGCCCTCAACTGATGGCCTAAGACACAAGTACTCTGACTCCCACATGCCTTGACTGACAGCACCGTACGCCTTGATCACATCAGGTACTCGGTACAAGCCTCTTGTCTTCGAGGCGATTCCCACTGTCGCTCTTGGATTAAGCTCTAATGCTTTCGCCATACACGGCTCGCGTAAACCGCAACTCTTACAGCCAGTTCCATAACCGTGCCGGTCTTCTTCGCAATTTGCAATCGATTCCCACAGGTTCCAGCGATGGAGAGAGACTCCATTACCAGGGCATTTCTCAACAAGTTTCGACATCGGCCCATCGACTTTGTGCCATGTCGAGGTTGATATCGTCCGAGCTGGTCGGTCGTCGCGAGAGGCTATCATGCCTGCTGATGTCTGGCTGATATCATCATCGATTTCGTCGAGTTCGTCTTTGTACAGCCTTTGAATCTTCGGGCCTCTGACTCTTGCATGTGAGGCTGCGAGGATTTCGAGTTTCCCGCCTGCTATCCTTGTCAGCAGCTTTGTGACTTTCTTGTCGTCCAGGCGATGCGCGATAACCCCGTCACACCAGTTTGACCAGTACTCGTATAAGTTCCTTGCTTGATCTTCGGAGCCGCTCAACACCCGCGATTGCAGGTCATCGGTAAAGCAGTATTCAAGGGCGGCCAGGATCGATGAACAAAGAGTCTTGCCTCCTGAGCGACATGCCCACGCTGCTACGTCTGTGCTCTGATTAAACCAGCAGTCGGCTATGAATTTAAAAGGGTTTGAGTTGCCTTCAGTGTAAGACTCAAAAGGGAGCCAGACGCCGAAGTTCGCCCCGATGAAACTCCAGAGCGCTGCTTTCGTTTTGGGTTTGTCCACGCGTCAGTTACTTTCTACCGGCCTGCACGCTTCCCGCCCACAGTACGGGCACTCCATACTATCTTCGTCATCGATATCGTCAGGCCACACGGAGATATGTTCCTTACCGCATACATTGCATTCGACCTTGCCTGTACACCACATCCGCTTAGGGGCTGCCGCAAAGATTGCAGCTATCTGTTCGCCACCGGGCGTTGAGTGTTGGCACATGTGTAAGGCTGAGGTCATTTCTCGGACTTCGGCTTCTTGATCTTACTTATGTTCCCTGTCTGGTATACGGGCGGGCCGGTCTTTGTGGGTACTTTTGGGTTAGTGGGTTCGCTTGGTTTCTCTTTTTGCTCTGCCATTATTCCGGTCCTTTTCTATGCTTCGTAATCATTTCGAGTTCTTCATTTGTCAGGTTTGACGCAGGGCCGCCAAGTGGCTGGTCATTAGTGGTTATGTCGATTCGCTCTTTGACTTTGCCCTCAGTTCGGTCAAGCAAGATGTTCATAAAGTCTTTGTTGCCAGCCTTGGCCTTGTCGATAATCACCTTGCGGAGCTGTTTTGCTACCTTTCCATCGTCTTTTTCAATGGCTTCGACAAGACCCTTAGTGATGATACAAGAGGCTGGCCTGCCCTTGGGATTCCCTGACTGACCGGGCTTCCAGCGATGTTCTGCGGGCGGCTCTTCACCATTACGCCCAAGCCGTGATGTTGCCTGTTTTTTCCCTGCAACTTTGGGCTTCTTTACTTTCTTTTTAGCCTTTTTTGGCATGATAAGGTTTCCGTGATTCTGCGATTCGATCTTGCCACCGTTTTAGCGGCGGGAGTCCAGCGGCTTTGATTTTCTTTTTCGCCCGTGAAATTGCAGAATGAACGCTTTGCCGTTGCACACCACACCATCTTGCTACCTGTGCTTGGCATGTACCGACGATGAAATACTGCTCGCAACAATATAATTCCAGCAGTGTAAGTAAGTCCTTGAGGTTTACCATTGTGGGCCTCTATTATTAAAAGCCAATTTTGTCAGCGCGGTCGGCGATATATCGCCACTCCTGTTTTATATTACCCTTTTTGGTGCATGAAGATAAAACTTTTTTATTTTTTTTCTGCGTTGGGGATTTTACATGATCCTGTTTTCACGAGTAAGCCGCGACTTCAGCATCTCTATGTCGCAAATTCGTGGAAATTTCAGATCGAGGATATGTACGCCGGTTCGCGGCCTTATTGTGGCTGATTGAATCTTGTCTTTATTCGCCCGGTACTCTTCTTTTTTTGGATACCATCGCGGGATGTACGCGTCGAGTTGGCAACCGTAACAGACTCCATGGGCTTCGCTCGACGCGTCGCATT
>DAOVVQ010000212.1 GCA_030637065.1 Planctomycetota bacterium | reverse complement strand
CGACTACATGATGTGTCGCGACGTATCGCGGTTGCCTATATTGTGGCAGGGTTGGCCGTGCCAGCCAAGACCGCTCCAGGCGGTGGATTCAAGAGAATTCGCATTTCCATCCGATATCGTGGCAGTGCAAGACGGTGTTGTTGGACTTTAAGGAACCCACTAATGAGCAAGAGAGAAATAATCGATTACATCCTCGAAATCAACAGGGGGGCAAAGCCCGAGTTCTTGGCACAATTCCCCGAAAAAGAGCTGGACCTGTACCTCGAGCACCTGATGGAAATCGATATCGAAGACATTGCTCTCTGCGCTTAGCCCCCAGGCATGCCTGTGTTTGCACAAGCAGGGTACCCGCGCAATATTCAAGTGGGACTGGTTTACCTGCGAACAACGCTAATCACGCACCCAAGCCGCCTGGCCACACCCCCAAGCCCTGACACAGATGTGGCGGGTTATTGATCCTCGCCCTCGGACGCCGAGGGGCGTTTCGCGGTATTCAATTGATTCTCTATTTCGATGGTCGTGGCCACCGGTTCCGGCAGTTGCGTCACACAATGTCTCTTAAACTCGATCAACACGCCGGTCATCCCATCTGGAACATCGAATACGACATCGTACCACGCCGCCCGGCTGTGTCCGAATTTCGTCTCCAGGTTTTTGCGGTCAGCCGTGATAACTTCCCCAAGGTCTTTTGCAACCACCTTCCTCTTGAGCATCAGACCCTCGGGATAAACAACCGTCCCCGATCCGCCCTGTTTGTCCGCTATACCCCCCGTCTTGCAGATGAGCCTGACCTGAGAGAGCGTAAATGAAATATCTCCACCCATGTTGGTAGCCCCGCCTTCGCTGATCGAAGTGCCCTTTAAACCGATCCGGACAACTGTCAAACTCCTCTCGTCAACATCGTAAAGGCGGACACCGATCCCGGGTGGAACGAACAGGGCATCTTTGCCGGCAAGGGCAGAGACGCTGTTTTTGACTTTAAGGCGATTGAGGAACATCTGGTCGACAAAATCGGCATGATAAAGCGCAAAGCTATTGCTCGAACCGAGCGAGCCTTTACTTACCATGCCAAAGATGCCCGCAACAAACCCGTCAGGATTGCCGGGGGTGCCGCTGGCGTCATCTACCGTAGATGACGTTAGAGATGCGCCTTCGTCTCCGAATCGCGGATAAGGCTTCTGTGCCGATATCGGGGCCAGGGACATGGTAACCAGCAGCAGACCGGAGGCAAGCAAACCACATACAATGCCGCAGGTAACGATCACCGAGCGATCGATAATGCCGCCGAACTTGATATCCGACCCCACAAGATAATTGCATACTGCGGCGAATAACGCAAAGCCAATGATGTTCAGCAGGGCAAAGCTTACCGCATGGGCCCACGGGACAAGATGGCCGCGCGATATCAGAATCTCGGCAAGCACTTCATAAAACCCAAAGGCGACGGTCATACCAAGAAAAACCGAAACAACCGTTGTAAACGCCTTCAGAACCGAAAACTTCATAAAAAAACCGCATGCGCAGGACACGATGATTAGGATTGTCAATATGACGGCGAGCATTCCGACTCCTGTTTTTCACTATAAGTTGGACTGTTTATTTTCTTCACTTGGCTTTCGGTTTCGTCTGTTTCTGGTCCTGTGAAAGCTGCCGGATTATCTCGTTTATCGAAGTCGTTCCCTTGGCAACCTTTTTTATGGCCTGTTCCTGCATATAGAGCATACCCGCACGCCTGAAATGCGAGGCCATCTCCTGCAGCGACTTGGCCTCTCTGACCTCGTCCTTGAGTTTGTCATCCATTACAACCGTCTCGAAAACACCGCCCCTTCCATAGAAGCCGGTCCCCTGGCACTTCTCGCAAAGTATCGCCTTGCCGTGCTTGTCGTATTCGATCTCAGCGGGACGATAAAGAACCTTTACCTTGTCTGCCGGAATATTGAATTTCCGCAACAATTCCTGGTTCGGTTGATATGCCTGCTTGCATTCCTCGCAAAGCTGCCTGAAGAGACGCTGGTTGACTATTCCCGCGAGAGTCTCGGCCACAAGGTCCTTGTCGGAGACCAGCTTGAGCCATTTCCCAAGGGCCTGCATCACACTTGTCGCCTTGATCGTGACGTAGACAACCTTATTGTCTTTCACGGCGGCACAGGCAAGTTTCGCGGACTTCGCGTCCTTGCAATCGGCTATCCCAACGATATCCGGGCCCATCCTGAGGATCGACTGAAGCTTGCGGGAATAGGTCGACGTCCCGGTGTCGCTTAAAGAAAAGCGGTGTTGGGTGATATTCGGCAGCTCCGTGGCAAACGTCTTTTCGAGAGTGTTGATGTTATTTAAAAACGGGTCGTGGTTACACAGCATCGCATACAGAGTCGACGTGATACCGCTCTTTTCCGGCCCGGAGATTATGAACAGACCGCTTTCAACCTCACGCATGGGCAGCATCGATTCGAGCTGTTTGGCCGTCAGGCCAAGATCGTCCATCTTCATCAGACTGTATTCCTGAAGTTTGACGATCCGGCCTCTCTCTCCCGCCGTCGAGCCCGCCGTGGTAACCTCCCATTCGATCCGTTCCGTGTCTCTTACCAGCTTAAACGTACCCGTCTGAGGCTTTCGTCGCTCGTCGACATCAAGGTCGGCAAGCTGTTTGAGATACCGTATGAGGGCCTCGACCTCTTCCTTCGGCAGTGGCGGCTGTTTCGTCGCTACGCCGTCAATGTAGTAAGCGACACTGTAATTCTGGCCCTCCGGACGGAAAACAACATCGCTTGCACGTCTCCAGAGGCAGTCATCGAAGACCCGACAACTCGTTTTATATCCGGTCGCCTCGGGGGTCCTCGGTTCCGGCAGGGGCGCCGCGTTGCCGTTAGCGGTTATGAACGATAAGCTTCCGGCGGTGAGCTTGGCCTTCTTGCCGCTACCGGCAAAGAGACTTTTGATATGATTTGCGGTAAGGACCTGCTCGGGGTAGGTTACCTTTGCGTTGCGATGCATTACGTATGCCATCGACACGGCGCCGACGGCGATCAGATAGAAAAGCAGCCCGATCGCAAACACCGGCACAAACAGCCAGATAATAAGTGCCACAGCCCCCGTCGCGGCGATCGCTCCCGTCCATTTGTTTACTTTCGTGCCAACCGCATCCGAGTCGACATATACCCATTTAACCAGCGGTATCCACGCAAAAAACAAGACAGCCAAAATAGCCAGCTTTACCAATGAAATATATCCGCCGTACTCGGCGGCTACTGCTAATAATCCCGGCATAAACGATGCTCCAATCAGTTCCTCAACTAAATTCTTACAGGATGCCCCCTGCCGAAGCACGGATACCCTTCAACGCCATCTTAAGCTCCTCCTCATTCGGAGCTTATCTAAGGCCAACCTTGTAGTCTATCCATTCCTCCTCGATCAGTATCCGAAGGCTTTCCGTAATATCCTGCATCCCCTCACCGGCGCCAGCCCTTATCGCGTGTGGAATATCATTCTCACGTCCTTCGGCGATCAGCTTCCTGATAATCGGCGTGCTGATCAGTATCTCCACAGCCGGTACCCGGGGATTCTCTTTTTTAATGCCGGGAAGAAGGTCCTGGCTGATGATCGCCCGCATTGAAAGGGCAAATGTCTGCCTCGCCAAATCACGCTCTTCCTGCGGAAACAGGTCGAGTACACGCTGTATCGTCTGCGAAGCGTTGTTGGCATGAAGGGTCCCGAATACAAGATGACCCGTCTCCGCGGCGCCCATCGCCGCCGAGAGCGTCTCGTAGTCCCGCAATTCACCGACCAGAACAACATCCGGATCCTGACGCAACAACGACCGCAGGGCATCTTCGTATGAGGGAACATCGATCCCTATCTCTCTTTGCGAGACGATCGCCTTCTTATCGACATGCAGAAACTCGATCGGGTCCTCGACCGTTACGATATGACAGCCGCGTGTAACGTTGATATGGTCGATCATCGACGCGATCGTCGTAGTCTTGCCGCATCCCGTAGGCCCCGTCACAAGCACAAGACCGTCATGCTGCTCGGCGATCTTTTCCACTATCGCAGGCAGATGCAGCGACTCGAACGGCGGGATCACACCGCTTATGCGACGTGCCGCCATGCTCGTCCGGCTACGCTGGCGAAATACATTGATCCGGAAACGGTCCATTTCGCCAACCTGATAGGCAAAGTCCAGAGCCCCGTTTTCCTGAAAAAACTTCTTCTGGCTGGGGGTCATGATCTCGAAAACAAGATCCTCGATCTGCTTTTCTCCCATCGGCGAACCGGTGGTGCTCTTAAGCCTGCTGTGGATACGCAGTTTCGGCGTCATCCCGGACTTAAGGTGCAAATCGCTCGCATCAGCCTTGATCGCAGCACGAAACCACTTCTCAATGCGCGGAGGTTTCTCCGAAATGATCTGACTATCCATAGGCTGGCTTTTTGTCATATATGCACTCTCTGCAAAAAAACACATCTTTCAGATGCAGGCTAATCGCGATCCGGGAACCAACCAACCACATTTCGGCATCAATCGGTCACATTTCGGCATCAACCGATTACGAGACCAGGATCAACCGGCAAAAATTCCCGCACCCACCTCAGGCCCTCATCTCCCAAACAACACAGTATAATCATTTCGATCCCGCCTTGTCAACCCCATATTCTACCAGGCAAACATTGTAGGTCCATAATACCAAACGATGGGCGGCGGCTACTGAATGAGCAAAATGACGGGTGGCAGCCACTGAGAGAGCGAAGCGAATGAAGTGGATGGAAAACGCCGTCCTTTACTGCACAAGTATATAAGTCAGCGTCAGGTATATAAACACGCTGATCGAATCGTTGGCCGTTGTCACCAGCGGTCCTGCGCTTATTGCCGGGTCTATGCCTACTCGGCGGAACAAGAATGGCAGAAAAAGGCCCAACGTCGTCGCGACCATTATCGCTGAAAACATCGCTGTCCCAAAGGCTGCGACGATCCGCACATGCTCAGATAGTTCCAAAGCCGCAGCCTGGCTGGGATTTCCTGGAATCAACCCGTGGGAAGCCAGGATCGGTACGATCGCGCAGATCAGCCCCCCGATCACCGCACAACTAAGCGCCACGATCAGGGCCACACGCACCTCACGTCCAAAGACCTGACCGATCCTCAAAGCCGCAAGGTCGCCCGTCGCCAGACCGCAAACCACAATTGCCGAGGTTTGAAGCCCCGCGTTCCCGCTGATGGCCGCAACCATCGGGGCAAACACGATCGCGGTAATATAAATATTCAGGCTCTCGCCAGCCATAAAGATGTTCCGAAACATTAGCATAACTATCGCCGTGATCGCCGTTCCGCCAAGGCACGGCAAAAGCCACGTCATCCTCACCCTTCCGGCGTGCATCGGCGAGATATTCTCAAGTTCGGCGGCATCGGTACCAGCCATCGCATAAATATCCTCCGCCGCCTCTTCCTCAGCAACCTCGATCACCCGGTCCGCCGTGATCCTGCCCACCAGCCGGTTATCCGCATCCAACACCGGAACCACGATCAGATCGTTTTTCTTGAAGATATTCCGGACCTCTTCCTGGTCGGTGTCCACGCGAACATAGATCGTGTCAGTATCGACAAACTGCTTGATCCGCGTCGTTTCAGGCCGCGTTATCAAAAGCCGGACACGCACATCGCCTAAGAATTGCCCCAATTTATTGACCACAAACACGCTGAAAAAGTCCTCGTCGACCTCCGCGGCCCGAATCTGGTCGATCGCCTCCCGAAGCGTCGCCTCCTCTGACACACAGACCACGATAGGGTCCATAATTCCGCCAGCCGAGTCCTCCGAGTAGCTCATCAGGTCCTTGATCTGCTCGGCCTCTTCCGCCGCCATCTGCTCGAGGACCTCTTCGCTCTCCTCTTCCGGCATCTCAGCTAACACATCGGCGGCATCGTCGGCATCAAGCTCGGATATAAGACGCGACAGCTCCGCTTCGCCGAACAGCTCGAACAACTCCGCCCGCGTCGCCTCGTCGACCTTTTCAAGCACATCAGCCGCAACCGGCCTGGCCATCGCATCGAAGACCGCCCGACGCCCCTCGCCGCCCAATATCTCGACTACCTCGGCGATCTCGCTGCTGCGATACTCACCGACGAGTCGCGACAACTCAGAGCGGTCCTCGCTGCCCAACAGCCCTTCGATCCGCTCCGGCAATAATCTCTGCTCTTCACTCATCAATCCGTTCCCAATCGTTCCCAGTCCCTTGCCAGCCCATTATCCCCGCTCCCAGCCGGCTCCCGGTCGGCTATCCGGCTCTCTGACATCGCTTCCAGGCCTATTAGAACGCAATTATATCCGTTAGGCAAGCGGCAGTAAAAATATCTTTGGCCCCAGAAAATGCTTTACAGACAAGCCATTTTAGTGTAAAATCCCTTAATTGAGGTGCCCTTAAGGTCAAAAAGGGGCTCAAAAGGACGGGTAAAGGCCCCCCAAGGGGTTTGAAGGGACAGCCAAATGAAGAGATGTTTGCCATTCTTAGTTCTGGTTATAGTGCTGGTTGGGACAGCGGGTTTTTGCCTGGCATATCCGAAACCTGCCCTGGTACCGGCTCGCGGCGACTGGACGGTCGAAGTTGACTACAGTCAGCCGATGCAGATCAACCTCAATATCCCCGGCGAGGACCAGGGCCAGGCCCCGAAGCGATTCTGGTACATAATCCTCACCCTGACCAACAATTCCACCACGG
>DAOVVQ010000081.1 GCA_030637065.1 Planctomycetota bacterium | reverse complement strand
CCCAATACTACAGCGCATGTTACGTTTTTAGAAACCTCGCGGGCCAAACGCCCACCCTGCATGACTAATTCGCCTTTCCCGCTGTGGCGTCCGGCGAACTTTAGCCCCTAAACAATCGTTTCGCTGCCCTGCTCGACTACTTTGACGGCTGGCATCGGCGCTTCCAGACCCTCGCTCACCTTCGGGCGGTAGAACTTGGCCATGATCACCGCAAGAAACAGAAACAGCGTGATCAGGCCGATAGTGACCCACGTCAGGAAGTCGCCGGTCTTTGCGCCCAGAAGGCTCGATGCCCCTCCCGCTCCGCCGAAAGCTCCGCTAAGCCCACCGCCTCTGCCCTTTTGGAGCAGGATGATCAGGATCAAAGCGACCGCGACAAGGATCCACACCCACATTACAACGCTCATGATGAATGACACTTTAGCTAATGGAAAGATACTCATTTTCTTACCTCGTTCTTTATCTTGTTCTCAAATTCGTTATTTCGACAACTCTTATACCACGGTTTTTATCATCGCGGCGAAATCGTCAACCTTCAGGCTTGCGCCGCCAACGAGCAGGCCGTCAACGTCCGGACAGGCCATAAGCTCGGCGGTATTGCCCGGCTTGGCCGAGCCGCCATACTGGATGCGTATATCGGCTGCGACAGATTCGGAGTATATCTCCGCAAGCAGCTTCCTGATCATCAAGTGTACCTCCTGAGCCTGCTCCGGCGTCGCGGTCAGTCCCGTCCCGATGGCCCAGACGGGCTCATAGGCAACGGTTACCGCCTCGACCTTCTCGGCGCTGAGACCTGCAAGACCGGCCTTGATCTGCCTGCTGACGACCGCTTCGGTTTCCTCGCCCTGCCTTTGTTCGAGCAATTCGCCAACGCATAAGATCGGCAAGAGCCCCGCACCTATTGCTGTAGAGACCTTCTTGTTGACCATCTCGTCCGTTTCGCCAAGAACATGGCGACGCTCGGAATGACCTACGATCACATACGTACAGCACACGTCCTTGAGCATCTCGGCGCTTGTCTCGCCGGTGTACGCACCATTCGACTCGAAGTACATGTTCTGGGCACCTAATGCGATGTTCGACGAGCTAAGGGCCTTCGCTACGGACTGGAGATACACCGACGGCGGACAGACCGCCACGTCAACACTGTCGATCTCACTTAATTGTCCCACCAGACCGGAGGCCAAGGCCTTGGCGCCGGCGCCGTTAGTATTCATTTTCCAGTTACCCGCGATAAACGGTTTTCTCATTTTACTGCTCCCATGGATTTACTTTATATTTTGCACGCCGGCGTAACATTTGTCGCCGGCACCAACACCCCTTCATCTACATTAAACTGCCGGACCGGGGAAAACTGCCCAAAACCGAAAGCTGCAAACAGTGCTTTTTGGTCTCCTGCAGGGCCTTCTTGATATTCTCATCTTCCTTATGGGCAAGAAAATCGGCGAAGAAGTAATACTCCCACTCGCGTTTTCTGCTCGGTCTCGACTCGATATTCGTAAGGTTAAGTCCGTACCGCCTGAAAACCTCCAGCACATCGACCAGCGCCCCAGCCTTATGGGCGGTACTAAACAGTATCGCGGTCTTGTCGTCACCGGTCGGCTTTGCATCTTCCTTGCTGATGATCAGAAAACGCGTGACGTTGTTGGCGATATCTTCGATATTCTCGCATACGACCTTCAGGCCGTACAATTCGGCTGCCATCGTCGAACCGATAGCCGCTGTGTTCGCCTCAGCCGCCGCCATCTGGGCTGCACGGGCCGTGGAGGCAACCGCAATGGTCTTATTATCCTCGAACGTCGAGCTTAGCCATGTGCGGCACTGGGCAAATACCTCCGGCTTGGAATAGACCTTTTCGATCTGCTCTAAGGGGCAGTTCGCCAGCAGGCTGTGATGGATCGCCATGTATACCTCGGCACAGATCATCACATCGGTGTCCACAAAGGCATCGAGGCTCTCGGTTACGCCGCCGCCAGCGGAATTCTCTATCGGCACCACGCCAAGGTCGCTATGGCCCTTGCTGACCTCATCGAAAATGGTGCGTATATCCGTAACCGCTTCATACTCGACGCTCTGGCCGAACTTTAGCATCGCCGCGGTGTGGCTGAAACTGCCCTGCGGGCCTAAATAGGCGATCCGCAAAGGACGCTCCAAGAAGAATGACCCGCTCATCAGCTCACGCCAGATGGCGACCAGGGCCTTATCCGGCAGGGGGCCGTTGTTGGCCTTGGATATCTTCTCAAAAACCTGCTTTTCCCGGTCCGGAGCGTAAATCGGCCCAGCCGTCTGGCTCTTTAGCTTGCCGATCTCGATGACAACGCGCGCACGGGCGTTCAGCAGCTCAATGAGCTGTGCATCCAGCGTGTCGATCTTCTTTCTTAGCTCGTCTATAGACATTTTACATACCACCTGCGCTCGATCTGCCGCGGTCAAAACTCATGCCTTCCGTGGCTGGACCATCGCTATTTTAGGAAAACCCCCCTATTTAACACAGAATCCAGCCGGAGTCAACGAAAACAACGGCAGTTTTTCATTTTTGGCAAACAAAATTCTCGCTGACTACCCATCCGACAGGTTAATATGAATCAAAAGCAAAGGGCGAGCTTGATGACAGAGGACAAAAAATACACAATTTTTCAGACGCGATGGGGATATTTCGGCCTTTCAGGCAGCGAAAAGGGCGTTTCCAGGACCTGCCTGCCCGTCGCCAGCCGTAGACAGGCCAAAGAAGCTCTTTTTAGCAGCCCAGAGACGCCCAATTTTGATCCCGAGGCATTTTCCGCCATGCAGGAGAGAATTATAGCCTATTTCGAAGGCGCTTACGTCGATTTCAGCGATGTTGAGATTGATTGGGGCCCGGTAACAGAATTTTCCAGGGCAATCTTGACCGCCTGCAGGAAGATCAAATACGCCCAAACCACCAGCTACTCACAATTAGCCAAACTCGCCAACCACCCCAAGGCCGCCCGTGCCGTCGGCACCGCCCTGAGCAGAAACCCGGTCCCGCTGATCACACCATGCCACCGAATAATCACCAAAACAGGCAAGATCGGCGGCTTTACCGCACCGGGCGGAATAAAGCAAAAAGAAAAAATGCTCCTCCTGGAACAACACAATCCCACTTCCTGAGCCAAAACACGCGATTTAGACTCAACGCATGATTTTTTTCAAAATTCGTGTAAATTCTATTTGACAAGATGTAAAGTTTGCATTACATTATGTTTAGTGAGTTGTACATATAGGCAGCAAAAGGTGTATTGAGGCTTAGAATTCAGATATAGATTAGGACACCGGTCAGGAGAATGGATATGAGTAAGTTTGAGAAACATGCGTGGGTGGCGCTTGTGGCGATGGGTGTGATGGTTTTATACCTGTCTTTAGTGCTACATTCGCTGGCGAAGAAAAATGTGCAGGGAGCCGACTTTGTTGTCATTATGATAGTCATTGGCGGTGTAGGCGCGGCCTTGTGGACCGCCATAGAGCGACGCATCGAAGCCGGCTACGATGAACGTGAGAAAAAGATCCTCAGCAAGGCATTCAAGTGGGCAGCGATAGCGTTTTTCGGCTATGTGCTTGTGATGGCGTGGTCAGCGTTTTTTATTATTGGTGGCGGTGGCGTAATTCGGGTGGTCCATCTGCCGGTGTTCTCTTTTGTCGGGCTCTTTGTTTCCCAGCTTGTCCAGACAGCGACCGCACTGACACTGTACAACATGTCGGAGAGCGACGATGGGTAGCCAGGGACTTAGAAATTGTGTTCGGCGGCTTCGGTTCGATCGTGGCGAGATGACCCAGCAGCAGCTTGCCGAGAAGTGCCAGGTTACGCGGCAGACGATCATTGCGATCGAGTCGGGTAAATACTGTCCGTCGCTTAGGCTTGCGTTTAAGATCGCGCTGGCGTTCGGTGTGGGGGTCGAAGATGTGTTCGAGTATGTTCAGGATGAGCACTCCGCCGATGAGGGAGAGGTGTAGGTTGCTTTCGCCGGCCTTGGGTATTCGTAATGTTTTAGCCAAACACAGGAAGGAATCTGCCAGTATGGGTGGCAGCGCGTTTGCGCAGCAAACCGATGGTCGTATGCACACCGGCACCCACCATCGGTTTGGCTTCGCCATACACGCTGCCACCCTTGCTGCGACTTAAAACACGCCGCTGGCGCAAGCATTACGGATATTTCTATTCCGGGGGGGTGTCGGGGGTTTTGATCTTCTTTGCTGTTACTACCCGGTCGTTGTTGCTGGTGTCCTTTTCTATTTTGATCTCGGCGAAGGTGTTGGTTTTTTCGAGCAGGTCTTTTACGGCTGGTCCCTGGGCGTAGCCGATCTCGAGCATCAGGACGCCTGTGGGTTTGAGGAAGTCATCGATCTGCTCGGCGATCCTGCGGTAAACATCCAGCCCATCGTCGCCGGCATGGAGTGCGCTGTGCGGCTCGTAGTCTTTTACGTTCTTATCCAGGGCCTCCATTTCGCTGCTGCTTACGTAGGGGGGGTTGCAGGCTATCAGGTCGAACCTGCTCTGGTCGAGCCCTTCGATGATCGGAGCGAAGAGGTCGCCGCACAGGAGCTCGACTCGATCGCCAACACCGTGCGCCTCGACATTCTCAGCGGCAACGGCAAGGGCCCCGTCAGAGATATCGGTGGCGATGACCTCGGCTGTGGGGAAGTTTTTGGCGATAGCCACGGCGATACAGCCCGAACCGGTACACAGATCGCAGATAAGCGGCGAGGCGGTGCCAGCCGGATAGCTTCGGAGCAATTCTATCGCGCGTTCGACCAATAGCTCCGTCTCGGGCCGCGGGATCAGGCAATCGGGCGTTACCTTTATGCTCAGCGAATAAAATTCGCACCTGCCGACAAGATAGGCGACCGGTTCCTGATCGCTGCATCGCTTGACCAGTTCATGGAGCGTACTTAGCCGGGCCTTCTCGACGACATGGTCAAAATTCGTATACAATTCGATGCGGCTTAGGCCAAGGACATGACTCAGCAGCAGTTCACCGCTCAGACGAGGGGCGTCGACACCCTTTTCGACAAAGTAGTCGTTGATCCAGTTCAAAAGTTTTTGTACAGTCCAGGTTTCCATGCGGCGATTATAGCATCACTGTTTTTACGCTGCAACGCAATACTTTCAGATAGATCATTGTATCCTGCGGAAAAGTCTGGTATTGTCTCTAAGTATCGGCACCTGCTGTTGGTGCAGGATCGCTGCTATTAAATTGTGATAACTTCGGTGACTTGAATGAAATGTCCGGCGTGTTCGAGCATATTAAAACCGGCGGCGACCGGAAGCGGCGGGATTCGCGTTTGCGCCGAGTGCCGCGGTATCTGGTTTGCCTGTGACCAATTCGTTCCGTTCGTAAGGAAGCTGGCCGAGGATGAAGATCTTGCCGCAAAGACAGCAATGTTATTCGAGCCGCGACGGGTGGTCGGCGAAAGGTATATAAGCGAGCAGATCAGGACCTGCCCGGACTGCACCGGTGCGATGAAGAAATTCAATTACGCCTATGATTCCAATATTATATTGGACCGATGCAAGGATTGCGGCGGTATCTGGGCGGATTGCGGTGAGGTAACGAAAGCAGCTCAGCATATAAAGGGCGATCATCGTGTTAATGAGATCGGCAAGGAACTGCTTGGCCGAAAAACGACTGCTTTAGACGACATGGGCGAACTTACGGACGTGCTTCAATCGTCACCCTTTATATATATGCCTTTTGCACCTCGAATAATCATTCCGCTTGGCGATGACCAGGAGCGTGAAAAGACGCCATGGATGACCATATCTTTGATAGTTGCGTGTGTGGCGGTTTTTGCGGTCACGTTTTTTTTAGGTGGAGACAGGCAGGAGATTTTTAACCAATACGGATGGGCGCCAGCCAGGTTGTTAAGCATAGGCCTGCTCACCTCTATGTTCCTGCACGGTGGATTGATGCATCTGTTGGGTAATATGTATTTTCTGTGGCTCTTCGGTGATAACGTGGAAGACAGGTTCAGTTGGATTGGATACCTTTTGTTTTATCTTGGTGCGGAACTGGCGGCAAACGCACTCCATGCGGCGTTCAATTTCGGCTCCACTGTGCCGTCGGTTGGTGCAAGCGGGGCCATATCAGGCGTAATGGGCGCATACATGGTATTTTATCCTTCGGCGAAGATCAAAATGTTTTTCATCTGCCGGGTGGTAGACATCTCTGCGGTTTTATTCATGGGCGCATGGTTCGGGTTCCAGGTGTTTAACGGACTTCTGTATACAAACCTCGGTTTTTCCAACATTGCATGGTTTGCACACGTAGGCGGTTTCCTGTTCGGGGCGGGGGTGGCGTATATTGTCAAGCAAAGCAACGCTCAATCACCGGCTGATTAGATATAGACTTTGTCCATCATTCTTGGGAATGCTATGCACTGGCGGATGTGTTTTTCTCCTGTTATCCATGCCACTGTTCTTTCTACTCCGAGTCCGAAACCTCCGTGCGGGACCGAGCCGTATTTTCTAAGGTCGAGGTACCACTGGTAGGTCTCGGGGTTGTAGCCTTCCTTATTGACCTTGTCGAGCAGGATGTCGTGGTCGTCTTCGCGGACAGAGCCGCCGATGATCTCGCCGAAACCGGCAGAGGCTAACAGGTCGAAATTCTCGACGACCTTTTCGTTGGCCCGGTCGGTCTTCATATAGAAGGCCTTGACCTCCCGCGGGTAGTGCGTAACGAAGGTCGGCTTGTCGTGCATAAGCGAGATAATAGTCTCGTCGGAGCCGCCAAGGTCCTTACCCCATCTGAACTCGGCTGCCAGGCGGGCGTGTTTGGGGTTGTTCTCGATCTTGACTTCCAGCTCGGCGATGCGGGCCTTTGCCTGGGCTATCTCGGCGGCGATCTTTTCCTGCTTCCATTTTTTTACACCGCCGGCGACCTCTTTTTCGAGGGCCTTGATCTGGTCTTCGAGTTCGGTTTTTTCCGCATTGAAGCCTGCCAACTGACCTGCCATAAAATCAACGCATTTTTCACTGATGAGTATCTCAACTACCTGGCTGTAGGTCAGGCGGTTAAAGGGCGGCGTGATCTTTTTGAGGGCCTCGATATCTGCCCCAAGGGTCTCAAGCTCGCTTTTGTGTTCTGTCAGGACGCGCTGAACGATCGATGAGACGAAGTTCTCGGCAAGTTCCAACAGACCATCTAAGTCGATGTAGGCGACCTCCGGCTCGACCATCCAGAATTCGGTCAGGTGCCTGCGGGTCTTGCTCTTTTCCGCCCGGAAGGTCGGGCCGAAGCAGTAGACCTTGCCAAAACTCATCGCAGCCGACTCCAGATAGAGCTGGCCCGTCTGGGCAAGGTGCAGGGGGGTGCCGAAATAGTCCACCTCGAAGAGCGTCTGCTCGCCTTCGCCGACGATGGTAGTGAATATGGGCGTATCGATCAGGGTAAAGCCGCTATCGTTGAAGAACCGGCGGATGGCGTCGATGACGGTGTGGCGGATCCTGCCGATGCACCACTGCCGCTGGGATCGCAAGTGCAGGTGACGGTGCTTCAGGAGGAAGTCGACGCCGTGGTCCTTGGGTGTGATGGGGTAGTCAACAGCGGGGCAGACGATCTCCGCATCGGTAAGGGCCAGCTCGAAGCCGCCGACGCTGCGGTCATCGCTGCGGACGGTTCCGGTTACGGTAAGCGCCGATTCGCGGCCTAAGTGCTTAAGCTGGGCGAAGAGCTCGTCGCCGACAGAACCCTTTTCGACGATGCACTGGCACAGACCGGTTCCGTCGCGAACGATGAGGAATTGCAGTTTCCCGCTCGCCCGTGAGTTATAAAGCCAGCCGGAAACCGTTACCTGGCCGTCAATGTGGTCTTTCAACTGCGAAATATACGTTTTCATATCGTTTTCCCTGTTCAAATTGCCGCAATCATGCCAGCCCGAAGACGCCAAGGCCAGCAGCATTTGCCTTCACCAAAGCTATAATACGACCAGCAAGCCCAATAATCAAGCCAGCAGAGACCGGCAGAGGTCGACAATTTTCGATTGGCAGCTTTCCGCACCATTATTTTCCCTTTGCGTCCCTCCGGCGCGGTGGGTATTATAGCGGGTCTCCTGAAAAACAGGGTGTATTCCACTGCCAGGTTTGTTTTTGTTCCAAAAACAACGACCATAGCAAGGGTGTCATAGTTTTTCAGAGGTCCCTGCCATTTTGGGGCCGAAAGCCGGAAAAAGGGGTGGCTGGATTATGGACTTGCAAGCGAATGTGCGAAGGACTTTTTGTGATAACTTGCGATACCAATTCCGCATCGTGGTGTTTTTATGTTGACTTTTGTTAATAATGTGGTATACTGCGTGCCTTCCACGGTACAGATTGCATCTACCCTTTAATATTCACTGTTTTCTTGAGAGACTATTATGTATTCGGATTATATTCGCAATGTTGCGATAGTGGCCCATGTTGACCATGGCAAGACGACGCTGGTCGACCAGCTTCTTTATCAGTCGGGTATGTTTCGCCAGGGCGAGCTTGATAAACTCGCTGGCGGTGAGCACGGTCTGATCATGGACTCCAATCCTTTGGAGCGTGAGCGGGGCATAACGATCCTCAGTAAGAACTGTGCGATCGGCTATACCGACGCCGACGGCAATGAGTATAAGATAAACCTGATCGACACTCCCGGTCATGCGGATTTTGGCGGCGAGGTCGAGCGGGTCTTGAAGATGGCTGACGGCGTACTGCTGCTGGTCGATGCGTTCGAGGGTCCGATGCCGCAGACGCGGTTTGTGTTGAGCAAGGCCCTCGAGCACAAACTCAAGCCCATCGTCGTGATCAACAAGATAGACCGCCCCAACAGCCGGCCCGATGACGTCGTTAATGAGGTCTTCGACCTGCTCGTTCAGCTCGGCGCCGAAGACGATGCCCTGGATTTTCCCCTGATCTACGCCTCAGCAAGGGAAGGGTGGGCAACTACGGACCTTAACAAAAAAACCGATAATTTGCAGGTGATCTTCGATGCCGTGGTAGAAAGCGTCCCTCCGCCCCAGGTCAAGCACGACGTTCCTCTGCAAATGCTGGTAACGAATCTGGAATATTCCGATTATGTCGGGCAGATAGCGATAGGGCGTATCTTCGCCGGTAAGATAAGCCAGAGCCAGAATGTTACTGTGATCGACCGGGAAGGGCTGCACACCCAGCAGAAGATTTTGCAGATCCATCAGTTTCACGGTCTTGGCCGAAAACAGGTATCCAGTGCCGAGGCGGGCGATATATGTGCGATATCCGGGCTTGACCCCGTCGAGATTGGCTACACGATCGCCTGTGCCGACAGCCCGTCCCAGCTTGCCGTTATCTCCATCGATGAGCCGACCATGACGATGACATTCAGGGTAAACGACGGCCCGTTTGCAGGGCAGGACGGCAAATACGTAACCAGCAGGCAGATCGGAGAGCGGCTTGAAAAGGAATTGCAGCAGAATGTCGCCCTTCGTGTCGAGCCGGGCCAGGGGCCCGAGGAATTCAATGTCTCTGGCAGAGGCCTGATGCACCTTGGGATTTTGTTAGAAAATATGCGTCGTGAGGGATATGAGATTTGCGTCGGCAAGCCGAATGTTATCCTGCGAAGGGTCGAAGGGAGGCGCCACGAGCCGATCGAGATACTTGCGATCGATTGCCCTCTGGATTGCCAGAGTTCCGTGATGAGCCTGCTGGGCGAAAGGAGAAGCGAGATAGTTTCGATAGACGCCAAGAGCGGTGCGAGCGATTTTATTCACATGGAATTTATGGTCCCGTCGCGCGGGCTCTTCGGCTTGCACGCCCGAATGATGAACGCCACGCAGGGAAGGGCGGTTATGCATCACACAGTCGAGAGATATAAGCCGATGCGAGGGGCGATACCGCAGCGCAAGGCTGGGGTGCTGATCGCGACCGATACCGGACAGGTGACCGCTTATGCACTTGACGCCCTGTACGACAGGGGGATATTTTTCGTCGGACCAGGAGAAAAAGTATATGCAGGACAGGTCGTCGGCGAGCACTGCAAGGACAAGGACATAACGGTCAACGCAGTCAGGAACAAGCAACTCTCCAACGTTCGGGCGTCGGGCAAGGACGAGGCCGCCAAGGTAAGGCCAGCCAGAAAAATGAGCCTTGAAGCGACAATGGAATACGTCCAGGAAGACGAACTCGTCGAGATATGCCCCAATTCGATCCGCATCCGAAAACGCCTGCTGAAAGAAACCGACAGACGCCGCCACGCCCGCAAGGCGTGAAATGTAAACTGCTATGCAACAAGGGTTTATGCAATGGGCGGTACAGGACTTGAACCTGTGGCCTCCTGCGTGTAAAGCAGGCGCTCTAGCCAACTGAGCTAACCGCCCCCGTGTTTTTTTGTCTGGCGTCCTTTTCAAGACGGCACAAGTCCTGATCGCAACTCGGGGTCTGGCTGCGATCCGGGTCATTTGTGCCAACCTGCCATATTGGCCACCCTTTTCGATAAAAGGCTTTAGTGACAGCTGCATTCGTGTCAGAAGCGTTTTTTGCTGGTCGACGGGATTACTTTAGCGGTTTCGGCTTGGTATTTCAAGTAATAAGTGGGTTTCTTGAAAAACAGGGTGCAATCCACTACCAGAGTTGTTTTTGTACCAAAAACAACGACCATAGTAAGGGTGTCATAGTTTTTCAGAGGTCTCAAGTGTTTTTTTCGGGGTGTAATCCGGCTGGGCGAGGAAAAAAACGTTGAATAAGCCGAAAATTTGGTTTAAGATGGCGTTTTCCGGGCCGAAAGAGCCGGGGGCGTCGTATAATGGGAGTACACCGCGGTCGCATCGCGGGGATGCGGGTTCGATTCCCGCCGCCTCCATTGATTTTCAATTTGTCCGGGCAATTGTCAGCAGCAAGACACGATACCGGTCACAATTGGGGTGTTTCCGTCTAATAGGTCCTGTTTTTTGGGGGATAAGACGGAAAATGAAGTATAAGGTCGAGGTACACAGCAACTGGCAGTTAGAGGTTGATCTGGAACTGGATAAGTGGGTTAACGTCTATGTCGACTGCCAGCCGGATTTTCTCTATCCCGATGCCGTGACGGTCCTGATGCTGGTAGAACCCGACGAGATTTATCATTACGCCGAATTTGCCATAGAGAACCATCAATACTTCGATTACATACTCACGCACAATACGGAAGTCCTGGAAAAATGCCCCAATGCCGTACTGTTCGAGTATGGGACATCCTGGATATGTTCGGATTACCAGGTCGGGGAAAAACGGTTCGGCGTTTCGACGGTTGTGGGTTACAAAAAGAATGAACTCGGCCACATCACCAGGCAACAGTTGTGGTACGCTCAAAAACAGATCACGATACCGAGGCAATTTTTCATAAGCGGATGCGGCGGCCCTGACAATATGGGCGACAATCCGACTCTCGGCGAAAGGAAGGATGCCGCCTTTGACATGCAGTTTCATATTGCCATCGAGAACGTCAAAAGGGATTTCTACTTCACTGAAAAGCTGATAGACTGCTTCGTTACCGGGGCGGTTCCGATATACTGGGGCTGCCCGAATATAGGCAAATACTTCAATTTGGACGGGATGATCCTGGTCGATGATTGCGACCAGATTATCCGGGCGGTCAATTCCCTGACGCCTGAAACGTATGAATCAATGAAGGCAGCGGTGGAAGATAACCGGCAAAGGGCCGAGGGTTTTCGAGTATTGTCCGACAGATTGAGGGATAAATTGAAAGAATTAATATGTGTCCCGGCGTAAACAGTTCAGGACGGCAAATGAAGTATAAGGTCGATGTACACTGCAATTGGCAGTTAGAGGTCGATCTGGAACTCGACAAGTGGGTTAACGTCTATGTCGACTGCGTACCTGAGGCCCTCTGCCTCGATGGCGTAACGGTCCTGATGCTGGTAGAACCCGATGAGATCTATCATTTGACCGGGTTTGCCATAGAGAACCATCGACATTTCGATTACATCCTTACGCATGACACGCAAGTCCTGGAAAATTGTCCCAATGCCGTGCTGTTCGAGTTTGGAACATGCTGGGTCTGGTCGGATTACCAGATCAAGGAAAAACTGTTCGGCGTCTCGACGGTTGTCGGCAATAAGAAAAAGATGGCAGGTCACCTCATCAGGCAGCAACTGTGGGACGCTCAAAAACAGATCACGATACCGTCGCAGTTCTTCATAAGCAGTCGCGGCGGCCCTGACGATACGGGCGACAACCCGACTCTCGGCGAAAGGAAGGATGCCGCCTTTGACATGCAGTTTCATATTGCCATCGAGAACATCAAGAGGGATTTCTGGTTCACTGAAAAGCTGATAGACTGCTTCGTTGCCGGGGCGGTTCCGATATACTGGGGCTGCCCGGGTATAGGCAAATACTTCAATTTGGACGGAATGATCCTGGTCGATGATTGCGACCAGATTATCCGGGCGGTCAATTCCCTGACGCCTGACACTTACGAATCAATGAAGAAGGCGATGGAAGATAACCGGCAAAGGGCCGAGGGTTTTCGAGTACTGTCCGACAGATTGAGGGATAAATTGAAAGAATTATTATGTGTCCCGGCGTAAATAGTTCAGGACTGCACATAAATGGGGGAAAGCAAGTGTGAAAAAGGGACGCATTCAATGGCGCAGGGCCGGCGGATTTACGCTGATCGAGCTGCTGGTGGTAGTAGCTGTAATTGCAATATTAATTTCGATCCTGGTCCCGTCAATGAAGAAGGCCAAGGAACAGGCACGGGCGGTGATCTGCCGGTCGAACCTTCACCAGTGGGGTATGATCTGGCTGCTCTACACGACAAACAACAACGGCTCATTCCCCAGTGCCGAAGAGAGAGGTTACAAACGGGGCAGATGGATAGATTTTCTGCGAAGACAGTGGGTCGATCGACAGAAAATATTGCTCTGTCCGTCGGCGACCAAACGTCCTCCGGAAGCGGATTCGGGCAGAAAGCACGGAGGGCCTTTTCATACGTACAAGCACGGCGACAAGGACATCTCCGATCCGGCGGAATGGGCCAGCTACGGACTCAATAACTGGATCTATGATGCCGCGCCAGGAGTAACCCACATTCAGGGCCGACCAACCAAATGGAACTGGCGAAAGATCGAATCTCGCGGCGCCAGCAACATCCCCCTTTGTCTGGACAGTATGTGGCGTGGCGGCGGCCCGATGTATACCGAAGATCCGATCCGTAGTGAGCCGCCGCAGTCTAACGGTGAGTGGGTCGGGCCCAAGGGGGAGATGCGGCACTTCTGTCTGGACCGCCATCGTCAGGCGATCAATGCCGT
>DAOVVQ010000301.1 GCA_030637065.1 Planctomycetota bacterium | reverse complement strand
TTCCATTATATACCTTTCAAAAAGTTGGTTAAGGCCGGAGTATAGAAGCAATTCGTCGGTTTTGCAATATAAAATCGGTTAAATTCTTTATTTGGTCCCGATAAATCGGGATTTCGCTTCGCTCAATATTCAGTCGAAACCGCCTTCCACCTTCGCCAAGGCTACGGCGAGACAGGTTGGCGGATGCGGTTTTATGCTGGATTCCCGCCTTCCCGGCTGCGACGCGCTCCGCCGCGGCGAGCGCGGGAATGACAAGAAGCAAGTCTTCAATCGCTGGTGCGTTTTTTTTAATGGGATGGTATAATAGCGGGATTATCGAGTGATGCGGAGTGGGTTTTTCGGTTAAAAAAAAGCGGGGCCGGGACGTTTGTCCCGACTCCGCTTGTCATTTGTATCCCTGAATATCACCGCTGATGTATTTTTCGCACGCCTGTTCGAGGTCCACGTCATTGATGTTCGCCAGCGTGCAAAGCCAGGCAAGCACATCGGCAAATTCCTCTTGCTTATTTTCGTCGTCTTCGCCGGCAAGTGCTGTGGCCAATTCACCCACTTCTTCGATGAACCACATGAACGTCGCGGCGGTTCCGCGTTGGCGATCGCGCTTGCCGTACTTTTCGTCAATAAGCTGTTGGAACTGTCTGATATCCATAATTCGGGCGGCTGATACTGGTTAGCTCGCCAGAATCTCGGACAGCTTTGCCCTGCCGTAAATTACCTTTACCTCTTCTGTTGCACTTCGGCAGACCTTTTCCATCTTCAAGCTGAAAGATGCACTGTTTGTCTGCTCTGCGAGCTGTAAGTGGCTCAACAGCGGGCCGTCTACGGCCTCGATGATCTCGAGCATTGTGATCTCTTCGGCTGGGCGAGCCAGGAAGAAACCGCCGCGGGGACCGCGTTTGCTGCGAAGGACATTGGCCCTGACCAACTGCTGCAGGATCTTGAGCAGATATTCCAGAGGAATGCCATATTCCTTTGAAACTCTTGCAGCCAATACCGCACCGTCCTGGTAGTACTGCGCAATGTAGCCGACAGCTACAAGTGCATAACCTGTTGATCTGCTAATCTTCATTTTGTTAACCTCCATAAAAATGTTAAAAAAATTATTTTACGCCGCGTCACAAGCGCCGCGATGTACACTTAACAGCCGTTATGTTTTCCATAGACAAACCGACATATACGGCCACGATATCCTCTTGTGCAATTCAAAGTCGCCAGCATGTGCAATTTTCAATGAAAATCGCCCCCATTACTTTGCTGCCTGTCCGTTGGTGCCCGCCTCCCTGCAGCCGCGGTACTATATCATAACTTACGTCCTACTGTCAATCTTTATACTATAGTTATTATAATATGTTCTATGTTTCAAAATTAATCAGGCAATAGCAGACAGAGTTTCATGGTTGCTGCTGGTCAAAAAAGGCGACTAACTTACTCTATCCAATCCCCAATAAAACAGAGGTTGTATCATCTACGATATTCCGGGTCGTGTCAAGAAGAATATGCGTTAAAAATAAAAAAAGTTCCAATCCCACGTTTTTTTCAAAAGCGGGTACAGGTACAACCTGCCTTTCCACCTTCGCCAAGGCTACGGCGAGACAGGTCGGCAGAACGTACCAGTCCCCGTTTTTGAACCTGTTTTTTTTGATGGGGCTTGACAATTTCGGGCGTTTTGCGTAGAATCCGGTTTCTTTATAATGGCCGGGAGACAAAAATGGACAAGGCAAAACCAAATATTGCGGTGGAATACACTGAGGCTGCCACGGTGGCAGTGCTAACGGACGACAAGATATTGGACGAATCGGAAGTATCGGCCCTTGAGTCCTCTATTGTGCCGCTTATCGAGCAGAATCCCGGCATTAACCTTATAATGGACTTTTCCAGTGTTGAATTTCTTACCAGCTCGGTGCTTGGGCTTTTGATAAGGATCAGCAAGAAGGTCCATGAGGGCGAGGGGCAACTGAGGCTTTGCGGGATCAATAGCAAGATTCTCGATATCTTCAGGATCACCCGTCTGGACAAGGTGTTCGATATACACGAGGGCCGCCAGGAGGCGTTGGAGAGCCTTGAGTGACGGGTGGCTTTGGGCCTGTTGGTTGCGTCTGTGGCCCTTGTGGAGGCAAAGTCGACTATTGTGTGGGGGGGGGCGTGGGGGAGCGTCATCGGAGATTAATGCGTTAAGAAAGATTCAGGCTGCGGCGGTGTTAAGACGATAGTAATCTTATGGATCCCAAAAATTGTTTGCATACTGTAGAGGTCGTTTCAAGTAGTCCGGAGCAGGTTGGCCGGATATGTAAACAATTGCTCTCCGATGCGGCTGCGAATGGTTTTGACGCGGATGACATTTTTGCCATACATCTTGCCCTCGAAGAGGCGACGCTCAATGCCGTAAGGCACGGTAACAAGGGTGATGCCGGGAAAAAAATCAGCGTGGACTGGACGATCACGGGCGAAAAGCTCGATGTTTCGATCACCGACGAGGGTTGTGGTTTTGACCCTGACTGCCTTGCCGATTGCCGCGTCGACGAGAATCTGTACAAATGTTGCGGAAGAGGGGTGCTTCTGATGCAGTCGTATATGGATACGGTCGAATATAATCAGCGGGGTAATTGCGTTCATATGGTTAAGTTCAAATGCGGTTTAAGAGCCGATGCCGACAAGGCGGGCGTGCATCGCGCAGAGCAAAACAGTGAGGAGTTAAATGCCAGTGATGATTAAGCGGACCTTTTTTTGTCTTGTAACGGTCGTTTCCATAATCAGTATCAGCGGTTGCGATTCGGGCGGGTCGGGTGTACCCGAGATAGTCGGCAATGTCGGTTATGCCGCCATTAAGCCGTTAGGGGCCTTTTTCCCCAGAGATGAGGTTCGCACGGTCAAGCCTGTAATGCAGTTGAGCAGGACCGTACCGTGGGACTGGCAGCCGCCTGCGAGCAGGGAAAGGGATTGGAAAGCGATCATTATCCATCATTCCGTAACCCACAACGGAAATGCCCGTGTGTTTCACGACTTCCACAAGAACGTCAGGAAGTGGGATGGCATCGGTTACGATTTTGTCATCGGCAACGGCAACGGAAGCGGTAACGGCCAGGTCGAGGTGACGTATCGGTGGCGACAGCAGGTTGCCGGCGCTCATTGCGGCGGGACGCCGAGGAACTGGGCCAACGAGGAGGCGGTAGGGATCTGCCTGGTCGGCGACTTTACAAAAACGCCGCCTACCACGGGACAATTGCAGTCTTTAGCAAGACTTGTAAAATTTCTGCAAAGCAAATACCGTATCCCGTCGAGCAGGATCTACGGTCACGGCAGCACGCCGGGCTATACGGGAGGGACGATGTGCCCCGGTGACAAGTTCCCGATGACCGCATTCAAACGGATGTTGTAGCCGTTATCTAAACGCAGCGGCACTGGGCCGATTCATCTGTCAGTCCCGCCGGTTCGTCCGGCAAGTCCGCTGATCCGTGCGATAAGTCCGCTGGTTCGTCCGATAAGTCTTGTCTGCTTTATTTTCGTCCTCTTTTCCGGGCAGTGAGGGTGCATGAAACCATTATGTGTCAAAGTCCCCGCGTCGCTGCGTCGATAATTGATTCCATGTTCGTATATCTGTCGGTGGATGTCTAATATGAAAGGCGAGCGGATGTCAGGTTGTCAGGCGGTTGAGTCAGTGGCCCGGAAATTGAATAAGAAGATTGCCGGCGCGGCTTTTGCGTCTCTGTCGGAGAGCGGCCCTTTTTTGGCTATCCTCGACGGCGATGGCAACTATTCAGCCAGCGATCCGGACAGGTTTGCGGATTTTTTCTCGGATGCGCGGAAGCTGGCCCAGATATGCACGAGTATTGACGACGGATGCGATCCTGTAATAACCCAGGCTGGGGGCGCTGTGGTTGTGGCGACTCAACTGGACGCCGAGCGGATGAGATGCGGCTATCTGCTGGTTGCCCTGCCGGGGTATACGTATGAGTCAGCGGTGGCCAATATGGACCTGATCGAAGTGCTGCTGGACCAGATGCAGGTCATCGCGGGTCTTGTCGAGCAGAATAGTATGATCGGCGATTATGGCCCGAAACAGCTCGGTCTGGCCGATCTCAATGCCGCACCCGTCCTGAATTAGCCCCCCCGCCGCGGACTAATGGGCCTGCCAGGTCTGATTTTAAGCCGATGAGCATTCTCGATACCTCTTGGCTTACCCCGGCAAATCCCACTTATACCAGTCCCGGTAAACCCTACTAAATTGCTTGGCAATCGGCCTTGCGCTGAAAAAGATGGGCTTAACTTGCGGCTGGGGGAAAGTTTGGTTTGCATTTGTTGTCGCTGTTGCTATAATTTTTGCTCTTGTTTTTGGCAATTATGTGTTAAACGGGATGGATAGTTGAAATTTCAGGCTTTCAAAGACGGTAAGATCGATAAGGATTTTGAGTT
>DAOVVQ010000180.1 GCA_030637065.1 Planctomycetota bacterium | reverse complement strand
TCGCTTACCACGTCGCTTTCGCGTGTTACCCAGGTCGACCCGTCGATCGGCCAGCAGGCAAAGACCCGTGCACTGATCGCCATTGCGATGTCGCTGGCGGCTATTGTCGCTTATATCTGGATCAGGTTCGGCGATGCGAGGTACGGTTTCGCCGCCATCGTTGCACTGGTTCATGATGTTTGCATTACGTTAGGGGCTGTGACGGTTTGCACCTATATTGCCGATACGCCGATCGGAAGGGCTTTGCTGCTGCAGGATTTCAAGATCAATCTCCAGATGATCGCTGCTTTCCTGACGATTATCGGTTACTCGCTTAACGATACCATCGTTGTCTTTGACAGGATTCGCGAGAACCGCGGCAAGCTGGCGACGCTTAATCCGCAGATAATCTCCAACAGTATCAATCAGACCCTGAGCCGGACGCTGCTTACTTCGGTTACGACCTTTATGGTTGTCCTGGTGATGTATATCTGGGGCGGTACGGGGCTTAGAGGGTTTACGTTTGCGATGCTGATCGGGATTATTGCCGGGACGTATTCGTCGATCGCGATCGCGGCTCCGATACTTCTGATCGGCACGAAGGTCGGCAAACTTCGCAAGTAACGCGGCAAAAGCCGGTTCGATGCGGGCTCAAGATGCGTAAGGACTTAAAGACAGGTTTTTTCGTCGGGATGGTCGTTGCAGCCGCGGTGATGGTTGCGGTATCGATCTATAGCACCACCGTCGAGCAAAGGCTCAAGCAGCAGCCCGTTGCCGGATCGGATCAGCCGGAGGGAGCGGGGCAGCCGGGGCAGGGTAGTCCCGTTGGCGCCGGCGAACCGGATGCGCGATCGGGGGGGGCGGAGCCTGTGGTATCTCTGCCGGGGGGGCCGACCGGGAGTTGGGATGTTGAGGGGATCGGTGTCGCTGTCGGGACTGGTGGGGGTGATGGAGATGCGGCTGGGGTTGATATCGCAGAGCTGATGGAGACGGCGCTGCCTGTTGAGCCTGATGAGCCGGAACCATCGCAGTATCAGCCTGTCGAGCCGCAGCCCGCTGTCGCGCCTGCAAAACCCGCCCCGAAACGCCGGCAGATGTACCACGTCGTCGTCGACGGCGAGACGCTGTCATCGATCGCCCATCTGCACTACGGCGACGGCGAAAAATGGCCAAAAATCTACAACGCCAACCGAGATATCATCAAAAACACAAACTTCCTAAAGCCAGGAATGCGCCTGAAACTACCGGAATAAAGCCCCCCAACCTCCCTCCGCAAAAGCGGGGACATCTGCAACCGGATCGGTACGTTCTGCCGCAAGGCCCGGTTTTTGGGCAAATTGTGGTTGCAGGCAGCGATTCCGGGGCGAAATTGGCACTTTTTGCAAAATATGGCTGGCTGGTGGTGTTTGTTCTTGCAATGTGACACAAAAGGGTATACAATGACGTCGCATTGGCTTTGGAGGCATTACGGTTAAATATTCGGCACTCTTGATATCGAAAGGCAAGAGGAACGGAAAAAACAAATTAAAGCTAAATAGAGGGACCATATTATGCCTATTCGACAAAGCTCAGTCATTAATTATGCAATATTTACAATTGCCTTGATGGTTATTGTTCAGTCTGCAAGTGCTGTTAGTGTGGGCTATATGCCTGACAGCAGAACATCATATGGGTTTGGATTAAATGGCGCAAAAATGACAAAAGCTACAGGTGATGTGTTAGCACAGGGCCATATTTTAATACCAATACAAGAATTTAGCCCATCCTCTTTGGTCGGAATTGATATTGCTTTTGTCGGGCTAGGAAAACATGGTTCCTCCGGGGTGTTTCCTTCAAGCGAAGTAACTGCGTTATACAATTTTGTTTTAAGTGGTGGTTCTGTTATCCTGTTGGGAGAAAACGATCTCTTCGATCCATATCAAAACAGTGTGGCAAATGCGTTTGGGGTTTATTATAGCGGCGAGGGAGGTTACTCTTACACATATAACTCTTTGCATCCAGTAATGCAAGGGCCATACGGAGAAGTAACTTTTTATTCTCATGATTGGGGTGGAGGGCAAATTGTTAATCTTGGTCCGTATGCCATTTCTCTTATTGATGATGCAGAAGGTGACAGTGTTGTGGCCATGATTGACAACAATGTACTGTCTGAAGGAAGCGGTCATGTATTTTTTTTAAGCGATGTCGGTGGGTTTGCTGACTATTCAAATAAACTCCCTGAAAACTACTGGAACGCAACGTTATGGAACAATATTTTTGCCTACACAATTCTTCCTGAGCCGACCAATCATCCGCCAATAGCGAATGCCGGTGATGACCAAACGGTTTATGCGTACATTGACGGGATTGTGGAGGTTACTCTTGACGGTTCAGATTCTACCGATATTGACAGCGACCAGCTTAGTTATTACTGGAGTTGGATGATAGATGATGAAATTTATGACGCCAATGGCGTTGCTCCGATTATCGAACTTCCTGTTGGTGAGCATGTTATTGAACTTGTTGTAAATGATGGCGTCGAGGATTCCGAGCCTAATTCGGTTCTTGTTACTGTGATCGCTCCTGTCGAGGCGAAGATGTTTTTTGTTCCTCGTGTGATCAACCGCTCCAGCCGGGGGCGGTTTGTTATGGCTTTGATGTATCTGCCGGAGGGTATCGAAAAGGGCGATATTGTTGGTGGCTCGTTTGCTCTTTATATAAACGGCGGCGGGTCTGGTCCGGTTGCGGCTGCGATGCAGCGCGTTATTGGCTCTGGCAATGTTGGTTGTGTGCTTGTTATGTTCGATCGGGCGGATGTTATTGGTGCTTTGCCCGCGGACGATTTGGCCGTCCGTGTCGATCTTGAGGCTAATCTCGAAGATGGCCGGTATATCGTCGGCTTGGATACGGTTAGGATCGTTCGTCCGAAGAGACGTGTTCCCCGTAAGCCAACGCGGTCATCAGGGTCGCGGCGGTCGGGTAGATAGCCTCTGTGGTAAAATGCGATGAGGAATCCGCCGTTGGCGGATGCTATTTTATGCTGGATTCCCGCCTTCGCGGGAATGACAAAACTTGTCTGTCGCGGGCGGTTAGATGTACTTTGCGGCCTGGCTGTCTACTATCCATGTTACTTTGCTTAGGATCGGCCAGAGGGTGTGTACGGGGTATTTTATTTCGTCGAGTTCGCTTTGGAATACGTCGTGTAGTATTTTGGCCTTTTCCGCCCCGGAGACGAGGATCACCAGTTGCTCTGCGGCGCAGATGACCGGGTGGGTCAGGGTTATGCGATTGTATTTGTTGTTCTCGTCGTCCATGAGGTATACCGCGCTGACGAGGTCATCGGTGTCATAGAGGGCGAAGGATGTGGGGAACAGCGAGCCGATGTGGCCGTCGGCGCCCATGCCCAGGACGATCAGGTCGAACTGCGGGATCTGGCCCGGTGAGACATTGAAGACTTCGCGGATGGTCTGCTCGTAATCCTTGACGGTCTTGTCGTAGTTGTCGCCCTCGCCGGACATGCGGTGGACGTTATCGGCTGGGATGGAGACCTTGTCGAGAAAGGTATGCGCGGCGAGTCCGTAGTTGCTGTCCTTGGCCTCCGGAGGGACGCATCGCTCGTCGACCCAGAAGATATGGGTCTTATCCCACGACAGGGCCTTGACGGAAGGGGGTTCGCCAAGCAGCTCAAAAAACCTTTCAGGCGAATGACCACCGGAGATGGCGACGTTGAAACTGCCCTTGTCCGCGATGGCTTTGCCGGCGCGGTCGATAAAGGCCTTAAATGCGGCTCCTGCGAGGTCTTCCGGTGTGCCGACTCGATTTATGTTTGGTTTCGCGTCTTTTATAGCTTGCATGGTCGTATCTCCAATCTTTTAAAACCCGTCGGTCGTCGTCTGCGGTGTTGCCATGATGTATTTTCGAAAAATACAAACGCCCTCCCCGGCCGCCAGCAGCAATGCGCGCTAACCCGGCAATAAACCCCCCGCCAACTATCTCCGCCGTTCACGGCATTCACCATGTACCCCCTTATGTCTTTAGACTATATCATCATATTACGACACCCGTGGCGTTTTTCTACAACATTTTTCCGAAGTGGAGAAAAAACTTTGTCCGAGAAAGATGGCAAATCGTGCCCATTAACGCCATTGAGATTGCAGGATGCCGGTGGTTCGTGCGCGCAAATGAGGCGCAAGTGCTGTTTGGTAAGGAAGTTACGGCGGGTGTTTGCCGCGTTGGCCTCTGCGGGTCAGCCTGCTTTTTCGTCAAGGAAGCATTGAAGGATCTCGGCGGCTGCGATGGCGTCGAGGCGCTTTTTTTTTCCTTTTCTGGTCAGGCCCACTCCGGATAGTTTTTTTTCGGCCTCAAAACTGCTGAGTCGTTCATCTTGAAAGTGGATCGGTACGCCAGCGGCATCTTCGATCTGGCGGGCGATGCGGCGGACCAGTTTTGCCTGCGGTCCTTCGCTGTCGTCCATGTTCAGCGGCAGGCCCATGACGATGGCGTCGATCTCCTCCTGGCCGACAATGTCAACGATCTTTGGTATCAGGCCGCCTCCGGTGGCAACGACTTCAAGCGGGCAGGCGATTATTTCGCCAGCGTCGCAGATGGCCAGGCCGGTTCGTTTCAGGCCGTAGTCGATTGCTAAATATCGCATGTCTTGCTCTGTTCGGACAGGATGGTTTTCCTTAAAGGAATTTGCCGCTGTCATGGCCCTCGACGCGAGTTAGCAGTTCCTTCAATCGCTGGGTGTCGTCGATATGACAGACTAAAGTGGCGTCGGGGCTGTGGGCGACAACCATATTGTCAAGGCCGATCACCGCGATGAGGTGCCCTTCGTCTTCGGTAATGACGATATTGTTCTTGCTGTCCAATAGTTCGCTGTGGCCGGCGACTACAATGTTGTTGTTTTCGTCCGAGCTGATAATGTCCGCCAGCGCCGCAAACGAGCCCATATCGAGCCAGTGGCAACCAAGTTTGATGGCGTGGACTTTTTTGGCTTTTTCCATAACAGCGTAATCGATGCTGATCTTTGGCATCTTGAGGAACCATTCCTTGAGCGTTTCGGCCTGCTTGGGCCCGTCCCACGCCGCCTGTATCTGCCTCAGCGGCTCGGTGGACTCGGGAAGAAACTTCGCCAGGTTATCGAGGATGGTCCTGGCTTTCCACACGAACATGCCGGAATTCCAGTAATAATTGCCGCTGGAGACGTATTCCTTTGCGGTATCGGTGCTGGGCTTTTCGGTGAACGACTCGACGGCATAGATTTTGTGCTCGCACTGTTCGCAGGTTTTTTCTTCGCCCAATTGCACATACCCCAACTGGGTGCTCGGAGAAGTGGGCTTTATCCCGAAGGTGATCATTGCTTTTGGGTTGGCTTTTACGAAATTAAGTCCGCTCGTCAGGGCATCCCGGAAAACGTCGTCGGGCTCGATGAGTTGGTCGGCGGTTACCACGGCCATGGTCGCGTCGGGGTCATACTTGTTTAAAACTGTCGCGGCCAGTCCGATCGCGCCGGCGGTATCGCGGACGCCGGGCTCTGCAATGACGTTGCCGTAGGGCACTTCCATGAGATTTTCGCGGACGATGTCGGCATATCCGGCGTTGGTTAGTATGATAATGTTCCGCGGGTCGAATATTCCGGTCAGCCGGTTGACGCAGCGTCTGAGCAGTGTCTGGCCCTCGATGAGTTTGAGGACCTGTTTCGGACGAGATTGGCGGCTCAAAGGCCACAAACGTTTGCCGGTGCCCCCAGCCATGACCACTGCATAATCCATCATCAAACCTTTCACCCAAACAACGCAAATAAATTCGGTATTCGATTGTCCCAAGGCCTCTCGATTATTCCAGAGCCGGCCAGTTACCCCCAAGGCCGCCTGATTACCCCGGATACCGCCCAATTCTATCGCCCCAGCCGTACATGCGACGGGATATATTATACTATTTTACTCCCAGGAAGGAGAAAAGCAACCTTTAGACCTGGAATTTTTCGTCAATTCTGGCTACCGGCTCGATTTTTTTGGCAAGCTCTTCAAAGCCCGGCCTGCCCATAAGGGCAAATGTCGCCTCTTTGCCCAGTTCCACTGCGGGCTGATCGTACGTGTTGATATGGAACAATGCCCCTGCGATCGACGTGGTGACCTCGAAGAGATAGATGAACTGGCCGACCGTATAAGGGGTGATGCGGTCGAAATTCACGGTAAGGCAGGGGCGTTTGTCGTGGAGGAGTGCGTATTCGGTCGCCAGTTTTTCGCTGTTGAGCAGTTTTGTCATGCTCTTTCCGGCGAGATATTCGAGCTCCGGCGCACAATCCGGCGCCTGGCCGATCGTAACGTCCCGGTCGAACCGATCTACATGGAGGAATGTAAAGAGTTTGTCGTTGGGTCCTTCGCGGTAGAGCTGGACCTGGCTGTGCTGGTCGGTGGTGCCAAGGGCCTTGACCGGCGTGGGCCCGACGTAAACTTTGCCGCCGGAAAGGTCGTTTGACTTGCCAAGGCTCTCGGCCCATAACTGACGGTACCAGTCGGCAAAATCCTTAAGGGCGTAGCTGTAGGGCATCATCACCGAGATCGGCTTGCCGCGATTGTAGTAGTGCCAGTTGATCCCGGCGTTTATCGCAGCGGGATTATTGCCGAATTCGGTTTGCGAGACCCGCCGGTCCATATCGGCGGCGCCCTTGAGCAGTTGTTCGATGTCGATCCCGCACATCGCTGCGCTCAATAGCCCGACCGGGCTTAATACGGAGAATCTTCCGCCGACGCCGTCTGGCACTACCAACGTCCTTATCTCTGATGCGTCCGCGATCTTTCGCATCGTTCCTTCGTTTGCGTCTGTCGTTGCGATCATCCGGTCCTTGAGGGCGCTGTCGCCGAGTTTGTCAAGCAGCATCTGGCGTATCACGAGGAACTGGCTCGCCGTCTCAGCGGTCCTGCCCGATTTGCTGATAACGTTGAAGACGGTCTTGTCGAGGCGATCCTCGATCGAGTTCAAAAAGCTGCCGAACTGGGACGGGTCGACGTTGTCAAACACAAACAGCCGCGGACATTTGCTATTCTTTCGCTGGCTTGCGTCGAGATTGTACATATAAGGATTCAGGGCCGTCTGGACCGCGATATTGCCGAGGGCCGAACCGCCGATACCGAGCACGACCAGCGTCTCGCAGTCATCCTGAAACTCTGCGGCTATCCGCTCGACGTTGGTTCGGTACTCATCGGTCAGCGGAAGGTCGCGGAAGGGCGTTTTGCCCTGCTCTCTCTGGCGATTGACCTCTGCTATGGCCGGCTGGGTTTGGGCTGCGATGTCGGCGAACTGCTTTTTGGTGATGCCGTGCTCGTCGCCTATCACCTCAGCGGTAACATTTTTGTAATAAAGATGGATCTCTGACTCTGCCACTGGTTTACCCCTTGTTCTTAGGTTCGATTGCGTATTAAACTATACCCTGATTATAAGCATACGCCGGCTGTTGGCAACTGAATTTTTTTCGGCCCCGGTTATATCGTAATTTTTTTCAATTTTGCGTACTGGACCATTAGCGACTTGGTCTTGCCCGAATTGAACCTGACGACCACGATGCTTTTTTCGCCGAGGTCGAGGAACTCCTTTATCCTGCCGAGGCCGAATTTTTTATGCTCGACAAGCTCGCCGGGCACGAATCTGCCGGCTTGCCCAGCCGTATCGCCGGGTTCGGCTTCTGGTCGGGTCTTGGTGAAGGCGATGCCATCGTCCTCGAACGGTTCATAATTGAGGCCGGTTTGGTATTCGCTGGCGTCATAGCCGATCTCGTAAAGGAACTGCGACGGCACGGTCCGCAGGAACTGGCCGCGGAAGGTGCGGTGTTTGGCATAGCTGACGGTGAGGTTGTCCCTGGCCCGCGTGATGCCGAC
>DAOVVQ010000169.1 GCA_030637065.1 Planctomycetota bacterium | reverse complement strand
TTTTTCAAGGATCGGAGCCATAAGCTCCCGCGTCGTACCCGGATACGTCGTACTCTCCAGGATAATCAGCTGACCCTTGCGAATATACTTCGCGATCGTCTCGCAGCTCCCGATAACATACTGCATATCCGGCTCGCGATTCTTCGTAAGCGGCGTCGGAACGCAGATAAGTATCGCATCGACAGATCTCAGCCGAGCCATACTCGTCGTCGCACTAAAAAGCCCGCTGTCAACCAGCTTCTTTACCTGGGCGTGCGGAATATGCTTGATAATGCTCTTGCCCGCGTTAAGCTTCGTAACCTTGGCCTCGTCGATATCAAACCCCAAAACCTTCACCCCAGCCGACGCAAACTCACGAGCAAGCGGCAAACCGACATAACCCAACCCCAATATCCCGACCTTAACCGTCTTTTCACGAATCTTACGTTCCAACCCAGTCATACTCAATACCTTTCCCTTCAAATTACTCCAAAATGAAAACAGAAATCGCCATTATAGAGCCCCCAAACCCCAATGTCAACAAAACCAACAAATTCCCCAAAACCAACCACAACACGGCAGAGGGGCTAAGTCATTATTTCAGCGCAGCACAAACCGCTATCACATCGGCAGGTAAGTCCAGCCTGTCTGTGCAGATCAACATTGGCCCACGCGGTCCACTAAAGTATTTTCATTCTCCATTTATGGCAAATAAATGGGTAAGTGTTCTAATATACATCGTATCTTCCGTAATTGCAGGAGTTGATTTGCATTCTTCACCTAATTCATTTCTTGCCAGAAATCCGGACTTTCCCGATGCATCGAATACTGCCACAGAATCCTATCTCCATAACGTAGACAGAACCGCAAAGTAATGAAAAACGCTTCCGCTTAACACGAACAGATGCCAAAGAGCATGATTATAGGGTAGTTTTTCCCAGGCAAAAAAAATGACACCAAGCGTATAAGACAGACCGCCAATAATAAGCAGTATAAGGCTTAGAGAGGAGACATTGGCGATGATTTCCTTAAATGCCACAATACAGAGCCATCCCATGATCACATAAACTGCAACTGAGATATTCTCGAACCTGCCGATGTAAAAGACTTTTAGAATAATCCCCAAAATGGCACATGCCCAGATAACACCAAAGATACTCCAGCCCCATCCCCCTCTGATGCTGACTAACATAAATGGGGTATAAGTGCCCGCAATAAGAATGAAGATCGCTGAATGGTCCAAGATCCAAAAGACTCGTTTAGCTGTAGCACGAGTGATACTATGGTAAAGCGTCGAGGCAGTATAAAGAATAATAAGGGAGCTTCCAAAAATCGAGAAACTGACAATGTGCCAGGCATCACCATAGATGGCGCCACAGACAACAAGAATGACTAACCCTGCAATACTCAAAACAGCACCAAGGCCATGAGTCAACCCATTCATCCGCTCTTCAACACTCGTATACTGGCTTTCCATGGATACGATTATACCCTCGTTTTCACCCCGAATAAATAAAAAACATGGACCAAAAGAGTTAGCACCTCAGAGACCACGACGAGTACCAGCCACCGAGCCACCGTCGAGGTAGATCGTAATAATGAAGAATCAGCCACACCTGACTAACTCCGCTCTTTAGAGCGGAGACAAGCCACAATAACGCTCCCCAAAAGGGCTTTAGCCCTGCAATCAACGACGGGTGGCAGCCACTGAATGAGCAAAGCGAATGAAGTGGATGGCTAAAAAAAGAAAAATGCCAATGCCCTGAAAGAGCCTGCCCTGAGCGAAGCCGAACGGGGCATAAGCCCCCGGAAAACAACCAAAACCAACACCCAAGCCCCAAACGGCGGCGAAACAACACCATCTCGCCACAAACCCACGATCCATTGTCAATCCCGCACCAAATTGTCATTCCAGCGAAAGCTGGAATCCACGATCGTCCAAACCACGAAGATCGCAAAAAAATACAGGGTGAGCCCTGGCCCAACCGACCCCTGAATATTGAGCGAAGCGAAATCCCGATTCATCGGGACTGCATACTGACTACTGTTTGGTATACTAAATGCTAACGACTATCGACTAACCACTATCAGACCAAGAGGAAGACCAAAAAAAGACCCCCGACAACTTTAAATTCCCGAAAAGATGTTCAAGAAGGTCTGTCCAGGTCAATTGTCTGCGGGAATCAAATTTTCATCTTGATATATATACGCCATGTCCGCAATCTTGTCTACGAACTTATCTCCATTTTTTAAGCCGAGGTTTTTATAACTGAAAGTGCCTTCCGGAATAGCCTGATTCAATTGCAAATTCGTATAAACGCATTCTCTATCATAACTGAGTTCCGCATTTTCCCCTTTGAAATTTTGCGTCGTTGTTCTTTTCGGCAGGTATGTACTGCCAATCACTTCGTAGGACCATGTCTTTTTTAGAAACAGCTTGCCGTCGGTTCTTCTTTCTTCAATCAATGTAACGTTGAAATCATTTTCACTGGAAAACACCATTGTTTGGAAAAGATACTGTCCAGGACTTACGGCACCTGGTATTTCTACACGATATTCAGTTGTGGTTCCATCCACACGTTTCTCTATACGCAAAGAATGCCCATCAATACTATAATCACCATTTTTTTGAATATATTGAAGTATCAAAGGATATGTTTCCCATAAAGGCATGCCCGTCGACATAAGGCTTCTTGGGTCGAACACATCATCTCCGCATGTTGAGCATTCTTCTTGAGAAGTTCTTTTTTCTTTAATAGCAGTACGAGCTATAATAGAATCTCCTCTTTTCACACTTACATGACTACTGATTATATACTCAGTAGTAGCGATTGTTCTATTGTGGACAAGGTTTGGAATGATTCCAAGTGATCTTCCACTATCTGGATCTGTGTAGCGAAGAGGACTTCGACTAAACTTGTTTGCATAGAAAGAGCCATTTTCGCAATCTGCAGCAAATTCAACTGTGCTTTCCCTTCGTTTTTTAACTCTGTTTGGAGTTTCTCCTACGGCATTTGTGTTATCCTTAAAGACGCGTTCTGCTTCAGGTCCTTCATATATTATCGTTACTGTAGCATCTATTTTCCCCTGCCATGTCTTAATGCTGTCATAATTATTGTGCATTTTATCCGCTATCATAGTTAAGATGCCGGTTACCTGGTCAGGAGGGACAGGCTGAAAGTTGGTGCCAGTATTCTCCGAACCTTTAACAACAGCAAGGTTTAATAAAATGAGCAGGATAACTGTACAAAGTTTTGTTTTGTTCAATAATCTTTTTCCCATTGTTGATTCCAATCCTGACATCGTTGACGTTTGGGTCACCCGTTGCTTGCTGCCGTATAGACAGCCACGTTTTATGCAGTGTTCGATCTTTTCCTGTTGAGATTTGTCAACTGCTGCCTGCACTAACCGCCGCCAGTCCGGCGGGTGGCCTCCATATAATGCGAGTGATCATTTGGGTGGCACCCTTTTGCTCGCAAAAGGGTGAGTTTGGCCGCATCAATGGCAGGGCGGCGATTAGCCCAACGGGTGGCCTTTTCATACATGGCAATCAATTAAAACTTAAATAACTTCAAGTCCTTCATGGTAAGAAAAAATCTCTTCTCTAAGCAAGTTGAGCGAAGCGAAACCTCCACCCTTCGACATTCGAAATTCCTTGTTCGATATTCGATATTCACCCCGTCCCTATTCACTCTCGCCCGTCAAAGCAAGAAAAACCTGTGAGATCGGCAACGGGTGGCTGGTTGCTATCGCACCCGCGTCTACCGCATGTGTACCACAACTTCAACCCTGCGATTCCGCGCCTTACCGCTCGAGGTCGAATTGGAAGAAACAGGCTGGCTCGAACCCTCTGCAACTGCCCGGATCCTCTCCGCCGAGATCCTCTTGGCCGTCATATATCGCAGCACGGTAAGTGCCCGCTCCGCCGAAAGCTCCCAGTTGTCCTTCCAGTATTTCTTCGACTTCAAGATCGGATCGGTGTCAGTATGACCCACAATGTCGATCTTCCTGCCGGAATACTGCGACCCGCGGAGGACCGAAAGAACATGATCCAGTTCCGAACTCGTCGCCTTCATAAGTGTCGCCTGACCCGGACTAAACAAGATCGCGTTAGGCAGCGTAACCGTGATCGTCCCAGCCGCCGTATCGATATCCACGTCCATATCATCGCCGAAGCCCGTAGCCATTCCCGGCGAAACGTTTCTCTGATCGATCTGCCTTTGCAGGTCCTCGATCGTCATTTGTTTATCCCTCAGCGACGACCCAAGCTTCTCCTTGTCGGAAGATGCCGCATCCAGCGAGGACATACACAACTCGTTTCTACCCTGCAAATTCTGAAATTCAACGTCGAGGCCATCGTACTTCTTCTTCCAGTTCGTACATCCTGAAAGCACGAAGACAACAGCAACAACGGTTAAAATCCACATCGATCTTTTGAAAACGTCTGCCATTTTAAGACCTCCCTTTCGCAAAGAATTTCGGTTTCCTAATACAAAATACGCAGGTTCGACAGATACACTCGGAACCAGTCGTGTAGAATCATAACCGCAAGCACACCTATTGACAAGAAGGGACCATAGGGAATTTGCCGGGTTTTTTTGAAAAACATCTGAAAGAACGCCCACCCCAAACCGAAAAACGGGGCAATAAAGAACGCAATTACGACAAAAACCGGCCCTATTACCGCCCCAGCCGCTCCCATCAGGTGTACATCCCCGAGCCCCATGGCCTCTTTCCCGAACGCCAGAGTTCCCAATATCCTCACCGCCCAGACGGTGCCGCACCCGACAAAATACCCCCACAGACTTCCCAGAAGTCCAGTAACGACAGGTATTTGCGAAAAATCCGCCCACCAGTCGCCAATCGGACCGCAGCTTCTCACAATTACCAATGCCAGGGCCGAAAATACGATGATCGGCGCCAAAAACACCATCTCCCGAAGCACCTCAGCCCGGTCATTAAAGTCCTCATCATCAAATTCAGCGCTTTGCGGCAGGCCATCCCCCTTTTCGCTGCCGGTTTCCGGCTGATTGCCGCTATCACCGCCACCCGGCTGATTTTCGCCCTCACCCTCGCCCGGCTGGCCAATTTGCTCGCCCTCGCCCTCGCCCGGCTGGCCGGTTTGCTCACCCTCACCCTCACCCTCATAGCTGCGTTTTATCACACCCGTGGTAAGGCCCAAAAGCCCGATCGCCAGACCGATAACCGCCCCAGCCGCAAGAGCCCCCGTCGTCGAAGATGCGCTCGGAAACAGGTTGTACGACCATATCGTCGCCGGATCGATCACAAAGCCGCTCAACGCCGACGCCGCCACACCCACAGCCGTCACAAGCCAGCAGATCGACAGCGGGATAACCCACAACTGAAGGTCGATCGCCGACGCCGCCAAAAACGAAGACAGCATCACAATATGCACGAGGTACAACAGCCATCCGCCGTGGATAAACGCCCCCAGCCCAACCGAGTCGCCGATAGCGAACCGGCGAATGTCGCAGACGAAGTACATCGCAAAAACGCCCGCAAACAGCAGACCCGTCATCAACTCGACAATGAAATAGCGAGCCGAGATCGGAGCCTTGCAGTTCCGGCATTTAGCCCCCAGCATCAGCCACGAAAAAAGCGGGATATTATCATACCACCGAATATGTTTGTCGCAGGCCGGACAAGCGGAAGGGGGGCTGACAAGCGATTTATCCCGCGGCATCCTGTAGACAACAACGTTCAGAAAACTGCCGATACAACAGCCATACAGAAACGTAAAGATCAACGATATAGATTCAAATGACATACACATGTATCCTTACAAAAGCCGCATCCCTTGTCATTCCCGCGCTCGCCGCGGCGGAGCGCGTCGCAGCCGGGAAGGCGCCCGTAGGGTGGGCCTTGGCCCACGCGGTCCCCTGGAACCTTACTTTTTACGCTGGCGTTTTTTGGCCTTTTTATTACCGTCAACGATCGCCGCGACCTTCATCGGCAGTCCGAAGAGGCGTATAAACCCGTTAGCGTCCGTTGGGTCGTATTCCGCTCCCATCGTAAAGCTCGCCAGGTCGGGCCGATAGAGGCTCTTCGGGCTCTTCACCCCAGCCAGCGTACACCTGCCCTTATACAGTTTCAGTCGCACCGTGCCGCTAACGGGTCTTTGTGTCGCGTCCACGAAGGCGTCCAGAGCCTTCCTGAGACGCGAGAACCACTGCCCGTAATAAACCATCTCCGCATATTTCAGCGCGATATGCTGCTTATAATGCATCGTCTCGCGGTCTAACGTAATAGTCTCCAGAGCCTTATGCGCCGTCACCAAAATCGTCCCGCCCGGCGTCTCATACACGCCGCGCGACTTCATCCCAACCAGCCGATTCTCGACAAGATCGCTTTGCCCGACGCCGTGCTTGCCGCCGATGCGGTTGAGCGTCTCGATGAGCTTAACTCCGCTGATGGCCTTGCCGTTAAGTCTCACAGGCACGCCTTCCCGAAAACCGATCTCGACATACTGGGCTCTTGCCGGTGTCTTGCTAACCGGTTTGGATATCGTCAGCATCTCGTCCTTCGGCTCGTTCCACGGGTCCTCGAGGTCGGCCCCTTCGTGACTGATGTGCCAGATATTGCGGTCCCGGGAGTAGATCTTCTTCTTGCTCTGTTCGATCGGGATCTTGTGTTTCTTCGCATAGTCCACAGCCGCCTCGCGCGAGGTCAGATCGAAGTTGCGATCCTTCCACGGCGCTATTATCCGCAGCGAAGGATCCAGCGCCATATATGTCAGCTCGAACCGGACCTGGTCGTGGCCCTTGCCGGTCGCTCCGTGGGCTACGGCTGTGGCGCCTTCGGCGTTTGCCACGTCGACCTGGTACTTGGCGATCAGCGGCCTTGCGATACTGGTGCCGAGCAGATACTCATTTTCATATATCGCCCCCGATTTCAGCATCGGCCAGATATAGTCGCGTACGAACTCCGCCCGCAGGTCCTTGACCACGCATTTGATCGCACCGGTCGCCAGCGCCTTTTTCTTAATGCCCTGCAATTCGTCGCCCTGACCCAACTCCGCGGCAAACGCGATAACGTCATAGCCGTAAGTCTCCTTGAGCCACGGCAGGATCACACTCGTATCGAGCCCGCCGCTATAGGCGAGCACCACTTTTTCGGCCTTCGTCCTGCTTTTAGTACCTGGCATAGCTGTAAATCCTCATTTCCGGTTAACAATTTAGCTCTCAATCACGGCATTATATCGACAAGAAGCAAGAATGACAGCAGAAATGCCCCTTTTTTAACAGCCAGATGCCATTTTTAAGCATTTTTCGCCCTCCACCCCTACTTTTCCGGAAAATTCAGGTACGCGTATTCACCGAAGTGTGCACCGCACACGATGGATTTTGGGTGCGTTTTGTGTCTATGTTATCACTTTTCTTCCGGGAAATTTAAATATGCGTATTCCTTAAACAGTTCTTTTGCCTTTTTGTCGTATGCCTTTGCGGCTGTGACTTCGTCTTTGAAGGAGCCGATGATCGATCGATTTCCCTGATACCGGATGCTTGCTCGAAATCTCTTTTTGGCCTTAATGAAAGATACGCCCTTGTACTTTTTTCCCTTGTTTGGGAGGCTGTTTCTTATATTTTGTGTGGTTGTGCATACTCGCAGGTTGCTTCTTCGGTTATCCAGACCGTTATGGTTGATGTGGTCTACGACCATGTCTGCGGGCGGATTCATGATGAATCGGTGCATGGGCATATTGCGGTGGTTTATAGTGGCTAAGGCGTAAAATATTCGGCTGTTCCTGCTTGCACACCATTTAAACCTGATCAGGCTGGGATAGTCATCGGCATCGACGATCGCTACCTTGCCCTGCGTAAGCGGTATATACCGAACAGAGCTATCGCCGCCGAGATAACCGCTCTCGTGCGAAGTAAAGTTCTCGCACGCCCCGGTGAAATAAACCTGGCGCCAGACGTCCTCAAACCCGAACTCGTTCTCGCAGACAAGAGTAGGCCAAAACGCACTGCGGGCAGAAACCGCAAATTTGCAGTATTGACATGACATTGTTAGTTGTTAGTCGCCGGTCGTTAGTCGATAGCCTTGCTGTGCTCACTTCGTGAGGCTGTTTTTATGGCTACGCTACGCCGATGACTCCTCCTCAAATATGTAGTGTTCCCGGCCTGCCGGGAGCCTTGCCCATCCGGGCGGTATCGTGGTCTGCTGACCCACGCTCGTTAATATCAATCAAAAATACTAAGACAAAAATCTTAGCCACAGAGAGCCTGCCCTGAGCCTGTCGAACG
>DAOVVQ010000054.1 GCA_030637065.1 Planctomycetota bacterium | reverse complement strand
TGGTCGGCGGCGGTAATCGCGGTTCTGACAACACTGGTTTACATTCGCAGCGGAATACTGTATATTGAGGCGTTTGAGGGTAGTCGGACTGACACGGAATTAGAGGGCGAACGCTAAAAATGATGGAATTCAGTAAAATAGACGCGGTTTTGGAAGACCTTCGGCAGGGCAAGATGATCGTTCTGGTTGATGACGAGGACCGCGAGAACGAGGGCGATCTGGTCGCAGCCGCAGAGTCGATCACGCCTGAGGCAATAAACTTCATGGCCCGATACGGTCGCGGCCTGATCTGTCAGCCGATGACGGAGGAGAAGTGCGACTCGCTCGGGCTCCACCCCCAGGCTGCCGAGAATACGGCTCAATTGGGTACGGCTTTTACGGTAAGCGTCGACGCCCGGGACGGGATAACCACCGGGATCAGTCCGGCTGACCGGGCCCATACCATCAGGCTGGCCATCGCCGATGGGACAAAGCCGTCCGACCTTGTTCGGCCCGGGCATGTCTTTCCGCTGAGGGCTCGCGACGGAGGCGTGCTGGTTCGGGCCGGCCAGACCGAAGGTGCGGTTGACTTGATGCGACTGGCTGGGATGAAACCTTCGGGGGTGATCTGCGAGATAATCAGCGACGACGGTTCGATGGCACGGGTGCCCGAACTGCTCAAATACTGCGAAAAATACGACCTCAAAATTACCTCCATCGCTAAGCTTGTCGAGTACCGCCTCCAGCGGGAGCGGCACGTCAAACGCATCCAGACCGTCAAGCTGCCGACCGACTACGGCGAGTTCAAGCTAATCGGCTACGAAAGCCTCAATTCCGCTGAGCCGCATCTTGCCCTGTGCAAAGGGGGGATCGGCGAGGTCGACGACAATGGCAAGGTGATCGCCCATGACGAGCCGGTGCTGATAAGGGTTCATTCCGAATGCATGACCGGAGACCTGTTCCATTCGCAGAGGTGCGAGTGCGGTTACCAGTTGATCAGCGCCTTGGAAATGATCGAAGAGGCCGGTAAGGGAGCTCTCGTTTACCTTCGGCAGGAGGGACGCGGGATAGGGCTTGCCAATAAGCTGCACGCTTATAAACTCCAGGAAGAAGGATACGATACGGTCGAGGCCAATCTCGAATTGGGCTTTATGGCCGATAAGCGGGATTACGGGATCGGCGCCCAGATACTCCGGGATCTTGGCCTTAAGAATGTCAGGATTTTGACGAATAATCCGAAAAAAGTCAGTCGGCTCGAAGTTTACGGCATTACGGTCGCCGAGCAGATACCGCTGAAGGCACAGCCCTCCGAGCACAACGTCGACTACCTGCGCACGAAGAAAAACCGCCTGGGCCATCTGCTCGACGAGGACCTCTAATCGAATCCGATAAACGAACAGGAATGTGTGTCAAGGGGACGATCTTGAAGATTTTCAGCCTGACTAACCTTATTGTTCTGGTATGGTTGCTTTCCAGCGGTTGCGAACCCGGACGCCCAGGGCCTTATTCCGCGGCCTCGGGCGAGGATATTCTCTGCGGCTATACCGCTGAGGGTGTCCGTGTCATCGGGCTTACGGAAATGGCCCGGGACCCTCAAGGCGCAAGCGATGTGATGCTCAAAGTTTACCTCGAACTGGTCGATTCGGCTGGCTCCAGCATCAAGTCGCCCTGCAAATTTCAATTCGAGTTATACCAATTTGTCCCGCGTTCCGCCCAGCCCAAGGGTAAGCGTTTATCCTTCTGGTCCGGTCTGGACCTGATCGAACCCGGCGAGAATAATATATACTGGCAGGATTATTTGCGTGCCTACAGGTTCGATCTTCAGGTGGATTTCAAACCTTCGACGTCGGTGACATACGTACTTGAGGTCACTTGTCATACGGGGGCGGGCAAGCGTCTGAGTTATACTCATCAGCTCAAATACAGCCAATGACGACCTTTTTGGCCTCCAAGCGGTCCTGATGCCCCGGTTAGTGTCGATAGTGGCGCAGGCGGTGGTAATAAGGTGGCGCCGGGGGCGGTTATGGCGTCAAAACTGCCAAATATGTTGACCTTCCCAGCCAAATCTGCGATTATATTGTCTATTCAAACGGTTTATGGGAACTTTTTGGCTTAATCCTGTTCAAATATGGAAGCATGACAGTGCAGAAGCAACTTGAGAATATAAGTATTGACGATGCGGTGCTGGTTCGTCGATGTCAGCAGGGCGATTCTGAGGCCACAGAGAGGCTCATCGTCAAGTATCAGGACCGGATTTATAACGTAATCCTGAAAATTTGCCGAAACAGAGACGATGCGGCGGAACTAACTCAAGAGACGTTTGTCAAAATAATAGAGAAGATCGACAGCTTTCGCGGCAAGAGCGCTTTTTACACCTGGTTGTTCCGGGTGGCGGTAAACCTGACGCTGAACTACTGCAAAAGGCGATTTAAGGTCTCGGGCCGGTCGCTCGATGAGCCTTTGGGGCCTGATTTTGACGGTGCCCGAGGGCAGTTGCGGTCCTTTCTCGTTGACGAAAGCGCTATCGACCCGGCGGTTTTGGCACAGAAAAAAGAGATAGGCCGGATCGTTCTTGCGAGCCTGTCAAGGCTGGATGACGATCACAGGACTATTCTGGTTCTGCGGGACATCGAGGACATGGCCTATGCGGAGATCGCCGAAGTGTTGGAAATTGAATTAGGGACGGTTAAAAGCAGACTGAGCAGGGCAAGAGCCAATCTCAGGGAAATCCTGGAAACGGTACTCGAATGAGACAAAGTGACGGACATAATATTGATGAGCTTCTCAGCGGCTATATTGACGGCCAGCTTTCGCAGAGGCAGCATACCGAGGTCAAGCGGCTTCTTCAGCACGATAAAGAGATATCGCAGGAGCTGCTCCAACTGAGGAAACAAAAGCAACTGCTTAATTCGCTGCCGGTCGCCCCGGCGCCGCAGGGCCTGCTCGATGGCATAAAGTCCGACCTGGAGAGAAGTTTTATCCTGCAGGAACATCGGCCCGATGCGGGCGAGTCGGCTGGAGTGCGGCACCTGTTCTATCGCCGGGCGCTGACGGCTGCGGCGATGCTGATACTGCCGCTGATGGCGTTAGGGTGGGTGGTGTACTCGATAGTTATGCCTGCGGGTGTTACTACCGAAGCTCCCGTGGCCGGTGGGGCCGGGCAATCCGGTTGTGTCAGCCCGGTTGTAGAGGTAGCCAGGCTCGAGGACGTTGACGAAGGGCCCTACGCGGCGGCGCATCCGTTGAGTGCGGCGTTGCGGTTGTATACGGGCGAGCCGATCTCGATAAGCGGCTTTATCCAAAAGGCGATCTACAACAACAATCTTATTGATAGCACAATTCTCGACCGCCAGCCCACCGAGACCAGTTATCGCATCAACTGTTCGGCGGATCGTATTGCCCTGTTGCTTGTCAATATCGAGGCGATCTGGGGCAGGTGCGAATCCAGGAGTCTTGCCGTACACGGCCATGAGCCCGGCAGCGACGTTGTCATAGAAGACATCTCAGCCGAGCAGGCGATGGCCATTTTCAGGCAGACCGACCCAGCGGCGCGAATGCAGATCGCCGCCCGCCTTGCCGATCAAAACACGATATCCCCCGACCGGACGGAAACGAGTATGTTTGCTTCAGGGACGGATAGCGGGGCCAGACCGACGCTGCCGCCTGACATCCTGATGCCGGAACTGACATCATCCCAGCCGCAAAAGCCGGATCAGGGTCGGGACCGACCCGACGAAAACATAAACCTGGTCATCACCATAACGGGCCTGTAAACACACGCCGGTCTGCGGCGGCGGCCAAAGAGTTGCTCGAAAAGCTGAAAGGAGTTAGCTGCGATGCTTGATGTCCGAAAATGCTCCCTGGTGGTGGTCGATGTTCAGGGCAAACTCGCCGGATTGATGGACGACAAAGAGACGCTCTTCGGCAATATCGCGGTCCTGATCAAGACAGCCAAGGCTCTGGGGATCGGTATAATCTACTGTCAGCAGAACCCGGCGGCACTTGGCGATACGATACCACAGTTGGCTGGGCTTCTTGCTGACGTTGAGCCGGTCGATAAATTCAGCTTTAGCTGCTGTGGCGAAGAGCGGTTCAATGCCCGGCTTAAGGCGATCGGTTCCCGGCAGGTCATCCTCTGCGGGATCGAGGCCCATATCTGCGTCTGCCAGACGGCGATTGACCTTCTCGACACCGACCGCGAGGTTTACGTCGTCGCCGATGCCGTATCGTCCCGCACCGCCGGGAATAAGGCCATTGCCATCGGGCGGATGGCTGGGGAGGGGGCTGTTATCGTCAGCACCGAGATGGCGATGTTCGAGCTGCTAAGAGACGCCAAACATAAAAAGTTCAAAGAGCTGGCAACCCTGATCAAATAGGCCGCTGTGGTTCCCACTGTGGCTCCAGTTTCGCAGGACTGCCGGTCCTGTCAACCCCGCGAAGGCGCCGAATCCAGCACAGTAGCTGGCTCGTCACCAATCCAGTCCGCAGCAAGGGTGGCAGCGTGTTTGCGCAGCAAACCGATGGTCGTATACACACTGGTACCCACCATCGGTTTGGCTTCGCCAAACACGCTGCCACCCATGTTATCGCGGGCAGAACTATAATGCGCCGAGGGCGTAAAGGGTTGTAGTTAAAGGGGTTATGGCTAATCTGCTCGAAAAGTCGCCAAATCTTCAATTAAATCGAATCCATACGGCCCGGCGGACGTACAATTATTAATAGGTATATGCCGCCAAATGTCGGCGTCGCTCTTTTCCAGCGGGCGCCAGCAGGCGGCGGCGGGCGTGTGGCTGAAAAGATACGATGAAACCAGTGAAATTGAAAGGGTCGAGCGATGACTGTTGTCAGTCCAAGAAAAGCCAGTAAGTTCTTTCGGGCCAAGATGGATTTTACGACGGGGCCTATGGAATTGGATGGCATGATCAAGCGGGGCGAGAGGATCAGGATAGTCGATGTCCGCGAGCCCGAGGATTATGTCGCCGGTCACATCCCCGGAGCGATTAATCTGCCTAAGGAGAGGTGGGCGACTTTTGCCGGTCTGAGCAGGGAAGATGTCAATATTGTGTACTGCTACTCGGAAGTCTGTCACTTAGCGGCTGAGGCGGCGAGGGATTTTGCCCTGAATGACTACTCGGTGATGGAACTCGAGGGCGGCTTCGAAGAGTGGCAAAAGCACGATCTGCCCGTCGAGTAAAAGCCCATCCGGACAATGAGACAGTGGGGGGACTAAGCGGGGCGGATGTGCAGTTGCAAAGCGAGAAGTAATATGGATTACAGTTAATAAGAGCCGATCGATCCACGAGAAAAACCATATTCATCATGAATCCTTTCAAATAAAACCCATGATGAATACACCGGTCATCGGCTCGAATTAACTGAAATTATTATAAGTCCGTTGACTAAGAGGCCTTTTTGTCTTTAGCGGCGGGTTTGGCGGTTTCTTTTTTGGGCTTGGATTCCGATTTGGTCTCCGCGGCCTTTTTGTCCTTTTTGTCCTTGCTCTCAGTGGCCTTTGGCTTGTCGTTTTCCTGTGCTTTTTTGTAGCTTTCGCTGCGGTAGTCGGTTCCGTAGAACCCGCTGCCCTTGAAGATTATTCCGGAGCCGGTTCCGATGAGCCTCTTTAGCTTCAACTTTCCGCACTCGGGGCATTTTCGCAGGTTCGACGCTGTTATCGACTGGAACTTTTCAAAGGCGTGGCTGCAATTACCGCATAAATATTCGTAAGTCGGCATAAATGTTATTCCTCATCACCCGGTTCACTGTTATTCGTATCCTCCGTTTTGCTCTCCTCCTGCGCAGGAGCCTCGGCTGGTATCTTATTGACGATCACCTTGCTCGGGCGGATCACCTGGCCGTTTAGGGTGTAGCCGGCCTGGAAATCTTCGAGGACGATGTTGTCGGGCTTATCCTTTTCGCATCTCATCTGGATGGCCTCATGGATCGCCGGGTCAAATTCCTTGCCCTGTGCCTCGATCCGTTCGACGCCCTGGGTCTTTATCGCATCAAGCATGTGCTCGAAGACGAGCTTTACGCCCTTGATGACGCCGTTCTCAGCCTCGTTGCCGCCGGCGGTCTCGCTGCTGGCAAGGGCGTGAGCGAAATTATCCAGCGACGGCAGCAGCGACCTTATGATCGCCCTCTTTTCATACGCCACGGAATCGGCGATCTGTCTGGGTGTACGCTTCTGGTAATTGGCGTAGTCGGCGCCTACCCGCTGGAGCTTTTCGAAGAGGTCCTGCTTTTCGGTCTCGAGCCGGTCGATCTGCTCTTGAAGCTGTTCCATTTGCTTATCGGCCTTCGTCTTTTTGGCCCGGGGGTCTGGCTTTTTATTTTTTTTTGTTTCTTTTTCAGAATTCATATCGAATCACCGTTATATCGAGGTAATACTACGAGTCATTTTCAAGATGCTTTTTGAGTTTTTCAAAAAACCCTTTGCTCTCGGGCATGGCGTTTTTGTCTTCCGTTTCGGCAAATGCCTGCAGGAGTTTTTCCTGGTTCGACGTCAGTGCCCTGGGTATCTCGACTGCGACCCGCACCAGTTCGTCGCCTTTTCGTCGGGTCCGAAGATCCACCAGTCCCTGCCCTTTGATCCTGAACACGCTGCCGTGCTGGGTCCCCGGCGGTACTCTTAATTGCCTGGTCCCTTCGAGGGTGGGTACGTCGATCGTCGCTCCGAGTGCGGCCTGGGTGAAACTGATCGGGATAGTGGCGACAAGATCGTTTCCGTCCCGCATCAGGAACGGGTGCGCCTTTACCCTGACGTAGCAGTACAGATCGCCTCTTGGTCCGCCGTTTCTGCCCGGTTCGCCTTCGCCGCCGACGCGGACGCCCTGGCCTTCATGAACGCCTGCGGGCATCTTGACGCTGATGGTTCTCTTCTTGGCAACGAGGCCCTGGCCTTTGCACTTTTTACAGGGGTTGGTAATGATCTGCCCTGCGCCGCGGCACTTCGGGCACGTCGAGACCATCGAGAAAAATCCGCCCAGGCCCGCCCTTTGTACCTGTCCGTTGCCGCCGCAGGTCGGGCATGTAGTTGGAGTCTTGCCCTTTGCGCTGCCGCTGCCGGAACATCCCTGGCAGGTGTCCTGTCGCGTAAATTCGATGGTCTTTTCCGAGCCGTTCGCGATATCTTCGAGGGTAAGTTCGACCGTCGTCTCGAGGTCGTAGCCTCTTGCCGCTCTGCGTCCGCCGCCTCTGCCGGCGGCAGCGCGTCCGCCTCCGCGACCGCCGAAGATATCACCGAACATATCGCCGAACATGTCGCCGAACATATCGCCGATATCATTAAAGTCTACCCGCGAGTAGTCGTGCATACTTGCGCCGCGAAGTCCGTCATGGCCGAACTGGTCGTAGCGTTTGCGTTTCTCCGGGTCGCTCAATACCTCGTAGGCCTCGGCGCATTCCTTGAACCGGGCCTCGGCGTCTTTGTCGTCGGGGTTCTTGTCAGGGTGATACTTCATCGCCATCCGGCGGTAGGCGCGTTTGATGTCGTCAGCCGATGAGTTCCTGTTGGTCCCTAAGACCTCGTAATAATCCCGTTTTGCCATCGAACCTGTGCTCTAAAAGAATAAAATGTCGGGTAACCGCCGCCTAAGCGATCGCTATAGGGCGCCGGAAACCCGACATACAAATACGAAACGTTATACGACGGCTCCGGTTGCTGCGTTCTCGACGTCGTCGTCTTTCAGATCGGTTATCAGGACGTTGGTCGTCAGCATTAGTCCCGCCACCGACGCGGCATTTTGCAGCGCGGTCCGCGCGACCTTCGCCGGATCGATGATGCCCGCCTTGACCATGTCCACGAATTCGCCCTTGTTGGCGTCGTATCCGGTGTTGCCGGTCTTTTCCAGAAGCTGGGCAACGACTACATCGCCTTCGCCGCCGCCGTTGTCGACGATCTGGCGGGTGGGAGCCTTTAATGCGTCAGCTAAGATATCGAAACCGACCTTTTCGTCGCCCTTGGCCTTTGGCCTTGCCTTTGCGATCTCGGCGATCGCTCTTAAGAACACCACTCCGCCGCCGGGGACGACACCTTCTTCTATCGCCGCCTTGGTTGCGTGCAGGGCGTCGTCGAGGAGGTCCTTGCGTTCCTTCATCTCGGTTTCCGTAGCAGCTCCGGCCTGGACGATGGCTACTCCGCCGGTCAACTTGGCCAGGCGTTCCTGTAGCTTTTCGCGGTCGTACTCGCTGGTGGTTTTGTCGATCATGTTGCGGATCTGGTCGCACCTTGCGGTGATGTCTTTTTTCTTGCCTTCACCTTCTATGATCGTGGTATTGTCCTTGCCGATGATGATTTTCTTGGCCTTGCCGAGCTGCGAAAGCTCGATGGCTTCGAGTTTGATGCCCAGATCTTCGGTAACGACCTGGCCGCCGGTCAGCGTTGCGATGTCTTCGAGCATGGCCTTTCTCCGGTCGCCAAAACCGGGGGCCTTGACCGCACATATCTTCAAAACGCCCTGCAGGCGGTTGATTACCAGAGCTGCAAGAGCTTCACCTTCGATATCCTCGGCGATCATCAGCAGCGGGGCGCCTACCTGTGCTGTTTTTTCCAGCAGCGGCACCATCTCGCGAACGTTGGATATTTTCTTTTCGTAGAGGAGCACGTAAGTATCCTCGAGCACCGCTTCGAGCGTCTCGGCACTGGTCATGAAGTACGGCGAGATGTAGCCCTTGTCAAACTGCATACCCTCGACTACGGAAAGCTCCGTCTCCAGGCCATTGCCCTCTTCGATCTCGACGACGCCTTCGCCGCCGACCTTATCGAGTGCATCGGCGATGATCTCACCGACGACGGGGTTGTTGTTGGCGCTGATGGCGGCTACTTTGGCCTTGTCGCTGTGGGTTTTTACCTTCTTGCTTATCGAACCGATGAACTCGGCTACGATCCCAGCGGCCTTGTTGATGCCGCGCTGGACGGCAACGGGGTTTACGCCGGCTACGACGTGCTTTAGCCCCTCGTTATAGATCGCCTCTGCAAGAACGGTTGCCGTGGTCGTTCCGTCGCCGACTACGTCGCTGGTCTTGCTGGCGACCTGGTTGACCATCTTGGCGCCCATATTCTTAAACGGCTCGGGCAGCTCGATTTCCTTACTGACCGAGACGCCATCCTTGGTGACCTTGGGCGAGCCGAAGCTCTTGTGCAGCAGCACATTTCTGCCCGTCGGGCCCATAGTAACTTTTACCGCGGCGGCCAACTGACCCAATCCGTCTTTCAGTTGCCCTCTCGCTGATTCGTCAAACATTATTTGCTTTGCCATGTTCTGCTAACCTCCAGAATATCAATTGTCACACTTTCGCGGTGACAATAATTTACTTTTCGACGACGCCTAAGATCTCACTTTCGTGGAGGATCTTGTATTCGTTGCCGTCTATTTCAATATCGCTTCCGCCGTACTTGCCGTAAAGGACTGTGTCGCCTTTTTTGACCGACATCTGGCCGCGTTTGCCGCTGTCGAGCAGCTTGCCGGGGCCGGTTGACACGATCTTGCCCATCAGAGGTTTTTCCTTCGCCGAATCCGGCAATACGATTCCGCCCGCCGTTTTGGTCTCGGCTTCCTGGGGTTTTACCACTACTCTATCATCCAAAGGTTTAAGCTTCATAAATCTACTCCTGTTATTTTCGTTTTAACTTTTGTTTTTCGATTCATCCAAAATTAAGGTCGCCTGTTTGGCCGGGCTTACATCATGCCGCCCATGCCGCCCATGCCGCCCATACCACCCATACCACCCATGCCACCGGGCATGCCGCCCATGCCGCCGGGCATACCGCCGCCGGGTGCTCCAGCTCCTGCATCTTCGCCGGGCTTTTCCGTGACGACACAATCGGTCGTTAGCAGAAGTCCTGCGACAGAGGCGCTGTTTTGCAGTGCGATGCGGGTGACCTTGACCGGATCGATGACGCCGACGGCGATCAGATCTTCGTACTTGTCCTTGTCGGCGTTATAACCGAAGCCACCCTTGCCTTCGGCGACCGTGTTGACCACGATATTGCCGATTGCGCCGGCGTTATCGGCGATCTGGTAGCAGGGCATCTTTATGGCGCCTGCGATTATCCGGGCGCCGGTCTTTTCGTCACCCTTGAGCTTAAGGGCGTTGACCGCTTCGATGCAACGGATAAGTGCCACGCCGCCGCCTGCGATGATGCCTTCTTCGATGGCTGCCCGTGTAGCGTGCAGTGCGTCCTCGATACGTGCCTTCTTTTCCTTAAGCTCGGTTTCGCTTGCCGCCCCGACATTGATCTGGGCAACGCCGCCGGTGAGCTTTGCAAGCCGCTCCTGGAGTTTTTCCCGGTCGTACTCGCTGGTGGTTATCTCGATCTCACTGCGGATCTGGTTGATGCGACCCTTGATCGCTTTTTCGGAGCCGGCACCTTCGACGATGATGGTGTTGTCGTTATCGATGGTGATCTTCTTTGCCTGGCCGAGCTGGCCGATCTTGACGGTATCCAACTCGATGCCCAGGTCCTTAAAGATAGGCTCGGCGCCGGTCAGAGTTGCAATATCCTCGAGCATGGCCTTTCTGCGGTCGCCATAACCCGGGGCCTTGACCGCTGCGATCTGGAGAATACCGCGAAGTTTGTTGACTACCAGAGTCGCCAGGGCCTCGCCCTCGACGTCCTCAGCGATGATCAGCAGCGGCCTCTTGCTCTTGGAAACTTCCTCTAAGAGCGGGACGATCTTGCCGACATTGCCGATCTTTTCCTCGAATATGAGGATGTACGGCTTGGCCAGTTCGCATGTCATGTTGTCCTGGTCGGTGACGAAATGCGGCGAAAGGTATCCGCGATCGAACTGCATTCCCTCGACATAATCGACCGTTGTCTCAAGGCCCTTGCCCTCTTCAACGGTGATAACGCCGTCTTTGCCGACCTTCATGAATGCCTCAGCCATCCTCTTGCCAATCACCATGTCGTTATTGGCTGAGATGGATGCGATATTGACGATGTCGTCCTTTTTGGCGATGTCGATGGGCTTGGCCAACTTGCCGAGCTGTTCGGTTGCCGCTACGACGGCCTTCTGGATGCCGCGATTTAACGCCATAGCATCGGCTCCAGCGGCAAGATTCCTGAATGCCTCTCTGAAAATCGCCTCTGTCAGGACCGTAGCGGTCGTCGTACCGTCGCCGGCGATCTTGGAGGTCTTGCTGGCCGCTTCCCGGACCAGTTTTGCCCCCATGTTCTCGGCCTTGTCGACCAGATCGATCTCCTCTGCAACGGTCACGCCGTCCTTTGTCACGGTTGGTCCGCCCCAGCCTTTGTCGATGATGGCGTTTCGCCCTCTCGGCCCAAGCGTGGATTTTACCGCGGCTGCGAGCTTTTCCACCCCGGTAAGCAACGCCGTCCGTGCATCCGATTGAAATGTTAGATCTTTAACTGCCATAATGTTGCTCTCTCCTACATTACCTCGTGAAATAATTATTAAACTACTGCATACCCCCCTCCGATAATGCAAAGATGATACCAGATACGCTGGCAGTAAGCTATTTCATGGGTGTTGCGCGACGTAACTTCTTGCCCTGACAGGCTTTACAGAAAAGAAAAATTTAAGCGGCCAAAGGCAAAATCGCAGTCGTGGCAGGCCCGGTCTGCCATTTAAGGCGGGCCGGAGACCCCCGATCCGGCCAAGTTGGCAGGTTCAAGACCTGCCTTAATATAGATACGACCTGCCATATATATGGATACGACGTGTCGTGTGGTGCTCAGCCAGCCCCGGCACCGGACCTGCTGAATATGAGTTGGTGGCAGCAGGCTTCGGCACGCATAGACTGGAAAAACGCCCTGCAAAACCCCGTGCATAAGGAACACCTCGAACATATCCGCCTTCATACCCACACGGGAAGACCCCTGGCAGAGGACAGCTTCATAAGCAAACTCGAAAGTTTACTTGGCCGACGTCTCAGGCCGCTGCCAATAGGAAGACCAAGGAAATTGAAAAATGAAAAGCCCAAAAATAGGTGACTGTCCCTAGTTTTAACATTTAACTTAGTTTAGTCTTTCAAGTGTTAGTGTTTCTTTTGCCTCAGAGGACACAAAGCTCACAGAGTTAAGGATGCTGATCAAAGAAACGCCGAGTATTTTCATACTTTCTCGTCCAATCTTTTTGCGGAGCCCCCTTTCGTCTTGGTTTGATTACTAGATCACTTTGGATTTTTGCTGCGAACAATGTTTCTGTGCCCTCAACAATACACTTAATTTGATTTTTCGGTTCCTTCTTCTTAATAGGGCAATCCTTCTTAACAGGAACATCATATTGTATAAAATTGTATAACAAGGTATGGGACGGTATTTTGAGTTCTGACTCTATATCGTCTATCCTTTTCTCAGCACTTGGTGTGACAACAAAACCAATCCAATTCTGTTTTTCAGCGTACGTATAAGCATCGATAAAGGCAGACCCTATAAATATATTATTTTGCTTATTCGCATATAATTGCCCTGTACCCAATGCTCCTGTCATCATATGAGTAGGAGAACGCCGAATCCTACCGCGAAAAAAGAGGTTCGCTAATTCACTTATAACGTTAAATGAGTCCTTGGAATCATCAGGTGTGTAGAACATAAATGTATCCGAAATCCAATACGTGTCTATGTGGTCTTGCAAATCTTTTGTATTCTCATTTAGTGCTTCCAATATTTCGTTATAGATGACATTCGCGAAGCCATCCAGACGGCCTACTCCGTAAGCCTGTTCAAAACCCAATATCTCTTCTTTAAATCCGAGTATGTCAAAGCAGGCGACCCAACAGTTGCCATTTATTATTTTTTCTTCCATTTCAAATCTTTCTCGCTGGCCCTCTGAGGGTCTTTTTTACCTAACCCCATTTAATACAACGGCTTACATGCCGATCATCGCCTTAAGAGGCGATTTCGTGTCGTCTTATCAGCGACAGATAAGCCCTTATCTAAGGCATATCATGCCTCATCTATGACAGATAAGCCCTTACCAACAACAGATCATGCCTTATCAACGGCATATCATGCCTCATCAACAACAGATCATGCCTTATCAAAGGCAGATAAGCCCTCATCAACGCCACATCACCCGCCATCCGCAACAGGTCACGCCTGCTTTACAACGGTGTAAGCGTGCAATACCGCCATTACCTATTTATTTATTGGCTTTGCTCGTCTTTTGGCGTCTGTATTTGTGTCACCTCTTTTGCTGACGACTTCTTACGCAAAAATATAGCCCGAGCCGTAGGATTTGTAAGAAACCACAAATACAAAAAAGAAACTAAAAGTAGTATAGGATCGAAAGGGGGTACAACGCTAAACAGCACATTAACTACAATAATCGTTAATCCCACAAAAAAGGCCCATCTCTTGAATTCTGTCAAGCCATAACCAAAAACTATTGCGACTGCCCCTCTAATAATTCCATAAAACATCAGCCCATTTGTTTCACCAAAAGAGGTAACAATAGTGGCAATTCCACCAACAACACAAATAACACCAAGCCACCCGACACAGGTGCAGTACCTTTTTGTCTTTTTTTCCCGTTTGTTCAGTTCCTTTTTTGATTTTGTGTTGTCGATACCACAAACAGAACACACGGTTTCTGTTTTTTCCAAATCACTTTTGCAAAACTTGCACGTTCCTTCCATATTTTTCCCCTTAAAACTAAAAACTAGGGACAGTCACCTATTTATGGCCCATTTCTTTTGAAAAACACGTTTTCTTATGGGATTATTTGAGGTTGTTGCGTAATGATTCTGCATCGTGGGTGAAACATCGGGCTTGTCGCTTCTGAACTGCATTTGCCTTTCTGCCTCCAACATAATTCTTCTCATATTCACAGTTAAACATCATAGGGAACATCAGTAAATCTGTCAACTGTTTTTTTCATAAAGAAGAGCAATTCCCAATGAATCGTGTAATTGTCGCAATCAGGCACCGGTGAAATATTTAATTGGGACTGGTATTAATTCGGACACGATGTATCGTGTGTTGCGATCATCCGGGCTTAGCGGGGGGCTTGAATTTTTTCTTGGCGTCGGGTTGGCGCAGATAAAATGGTACGAGGCTGGCTGGGTCGGCAAACTTGCTGGCTTTGGCCATGGCTTTGCCTACTGCAAATACGCCTTCCGCACGGCATGGCCAGTACTTTTCGTCCAAAAACTGCACTCCTTCGGCTGAGAATGCGTCTTTGTAGTAAACCAGACCCTCGCCGAGCAGCCATACAGGCGACTTGGAGTCGGCAAATTGCTCCACGAACTGAGGCGCCTTCATCAGGCAATCGGTGGTGGTTTTGGTCCAGGTATCGCCGGTTCTCTCAAAAACGGCGATGAAAAATTCTCCTCGCTTGGCATCGAGAATGGTGCCGATGCGGCTGATCTCGGTTTTTGTCTGTTTGATGCATTCCGTAGCGTTAGCGGCGATCACATCCATTGTATTGGCTGCTACGATCCGGGCTCCGATGGCGAAATTCATCATTTTTGCCATTGATACCGCGATTCTAAGGCCTGTAAAGCTGCCTGGCCCGGCGGCGATGCGAATTTGTCCGACATCGGCAATTTTCCTGCCAATTTTGGCCAAAATCTGCTCGGTGGCTGGAAAAAGTTCCGCACTATGGCGCATTGCACCTGAAAACGTGATTTTCGCCAGGATATCGTCTCCGATCCCAGCGGCCACAGAGCCCACCCGACCGGAGGTTTCCACCGCTAATACTACTGGCTTCGTTGTTTTGTCTGCCATTTTCGCCTTTTATAGAGGATTTGGATGCATTCAGACAGCACTGCGTATCTGCCGCAGAGACCGGCGTTCCGCTGGTGATGACTATATCCGGGGTGGGGATTATTTACAAGATTTGGCTTTGACCAGCAGGAAATCAATTTTTCCCTTGCATTTTCAATTATTTACATATAAACTGGTCTAACTACCGACATATGCAGGGGAAATGTCGCCGTAGACGTGTGTTCGACGTTCGTTTAACAGTGTTTTGATATGGAGGCATATGGTGGGAAAGAGTTTAATTTCACCAGAATTGTTTACGCTCAAAAGGTTCGCTATTCTCACGGTCTTGTTGAGTATAGTGGTGTTAGCGGTTAATCCCGCCGGGGCCCAGGAGCAGGTTAAACATCAGGTCAAGCAAAGAATCGCGCATTCCGAGATCATGATCGCCCAGGAGCTGTACGATCGGGCGAGGTACAAGGATTCCGAGTCGAAGCTGCTGTTGGTCAGGGACCAATATGTGAATTATTTGACCGCGGAAGACGAAAAGCAGCTTAACGAGCTGTTGGCTACCACTCGTGTTGCGCTCAGCGAGCGCGCGAGAATCGTAGAATTGCTCCGCGAGAGCGACCAAAAGGCCGAGAATCAGCAGTATCTTGAGGCCAGGACGCTGCTTGAAGTAATAAGAAATAACAAGTATCTCACCGAAGATGAGCGTAATCAGGTTGCTTCTTTTATTGTCGAGCTTGAGGGCAGAATCGCTGCTCGCATGGAGCAGGGACGGGGCCTTTTTGAGGAAAGTATCAGCCTTTATCGCCTTGGAAAGCTGCATGAGGCGAGGATCGGGTTCGAGGAGGTTATCCTTTCGGGAATAGCAGTTACCTCGAGCGAGGGGAAAAGTGCTCTGGACTACATTAACTTGATAGATAACGCCCTGGCGCGTTCCCGACTTGAGGCGGCATTGCCGGTTGCCGAGCCTGGGGCTAATATCGAAGACGAATTTTTTCCGATCCAGCCGATCCAGCCGATTAAGCCGGTTCAGCCGATCGCGCCTGTGATGCCGGTCGAAGTGGAGGTGTTCAAGCCGGAATTTAAGCCCGATGATGTCGTAGCGTGGCCCGCCGAGCCGGTTGAGGTTACAGCGGTGCCTGTAGAGCCTGCCGCTGAGGTGTGGGTTGATGTCGAGCCGGTCCAGCCGGCAGAGGTTGAAGTTGTCATCGCGACAGAGCCGCAGGCATCCCCCGAAGATGGATATATTCGCGAGATACTTCGAAAGAGAACGATACAGAGAAATTATACGAGAGCTATTGTCGTCGATGCCGTGGTCAAGGCCCGGGGCTATCTGGACCGCAATGAGTTCGATCTGGCAAACCAGTCCCTGGCAAAGGCCATTTCCACCGTCAACCGGAACAGGCTGCTACTTGGCGACGAGCTTTACAGTGATTACAACGCTCAACTGAGCGATCTTGACGAGCAGATCGCTACGCGACAGGATGCATTTCTTGCGGCAAAGCAAAAGGAGACCATCGAAGAAACCCAGCGGATAACGCAGACTATCCGGGACCAGATGGAATCGCAAAGAAAGCAGGCGATCGAGGATTATACCAACCGCGCTTATGCCTTCCAGGATGAACAGCGATACGAGGAAGCTTTGGGCCAGTTAGAGCAACTCCTGGCAATCGACCCGACTAATGGCCGCGCCCTGATCCTTAAGAAAACACTCGAGAGGATGTTAGTGTGGATCGAGCAGATTGAAACTGCAAAAGAGGATGACCGCGAGGAGATCAAACTGCTGCTCGAGGCAGGCAAGAGTTCGATCCCTTATGCCGACGATGTGACCTATCCAAAGGACTGGAAAGAGATAGTTTCCCAGCGTAAGGAAGATGAGTTGGCCGGCCGCAGTCCTGCCGATGTCGCTCTGTACAGACAGCTTGACCAGGTTGTCGATCTTTCAATGCTGACGGAGGATACAACTTTTGTCGAGGCGATAGATATTTTGCGTAACGCTACGGATCCGCCGCTGACGATTATCGTTATGTGGAGCGATCTGAGCGAGACGGCCTTCATCGAGCGGGATAAGCCGATCGGTATATCCGGCCAGGGGCTGTCAGCTATTCCGTTGCTGACGGCTCTGGAACGCATCATTCAAGCCGTAGGCACCGGCGCTTTCGCGGAGTTGGGCCATGTCATAAAGGACGGGATCATCACGATAGCGACAAAAGAGTATCTGCCGCAGAATCTCG
>DAOVVQ010000241.1 GCA_030637065.1 Planctomycetota bacterium | reverse complement strand
TGATCAACCGCAACAACCGGATACCATCGGCGGTGATTACGATCTTGCAGGTCGGGGTCATTGTGGTAGCCAGTGTCCTGACCGTCCGGTCGCTATCCGTTTTGCCCAAGGCCGCTTTGCGTCTGCCGGCGGCATCTTCTTTGCCTTATGTCATTGGCGTTCTGGTCGTGGCGATTTTTGTGCTTGGACGCTGTTTTTTCCGTTCCAAATATCTCCGATGGGACCTGACTTTTTCGGCGCTGGTCTTCCTGATGGCCATGTCGCAGTATTACGCGACCGTTCGGGTGATAGGCGATGGTTCCTACAACATTGAATTCAAGAGACTGGCCGATTGGTACATCGCCCGGGCAGAGCCAGGTGAGAAGCTGGCCTGTACCTGGTCGAGCATGCTAAAATTATTGGCCGACAAGTACTCCGACGACCTCGTCGGCATCGCTCCTTATAAGGGTACTACCATGCGGGAGTTTATCGAGAATTGTCACAAGAACGGTATTGTCTATGTCGCCTGGACGCACCGCGGAAGCGGAAGCAAGACGAGACGGGGAATGGGGCATATTTTGCCGGTCCTGATCAAGCGGGTGGATAATGAGTACATGACGTATGAGCACAGGATAGAGATTTCCAGCCGAGAGAATAACCGGTGGATAAACATATTCAAGCTGCGCCCGGAAATGCCGCCGGATACGTCCGGTGCAGGGGGGCAGACAAAGCAGACAGAGGCGGATTCGTAAACCGGAGGGGTTATCCGGATGGGGTCATGGCATGTCCAGAGCAAGAAAAAGGAAAACGCATTCAAGGTTACCCGAGCAGCTTTCGAGGCGGCTGAGCCATGCTGTTGGGGCCGATGCCGATATTAAGAGCCTCGATAATGACATCGCGAAGGAAAGATATATTCATATTGCGGCAATAGCGCTGCTTTTACTCTTTGGGGCATATCTTTCCTGGCTGTACTTCGGCCATCAGGTTGTGCCTAACCCCGATTTTCCGGGCTTTGTTCGCGTAGCCGAGTCGCTCCTGGCCTTCGAGGTGCCGGGCAATTTCAAGCGGGCGCCGGTTCTCGGTCTGCTCATGGTGCCTCTGGGTAAATTGATGCCCGGTTTGCATCCCGTGTTGACCGCCGGTTGGCTGCTTAACGCCGTCTTTTATATCTTTAACGGTCTTCTGTTCTATCTTATCGCGAAGAGATTCATCGGCAAATCCGCGGTATGGCCCGCCTTGCTGATCATGGTCAACCCCTGGTCCGTCGCAATGCTCGTCCAGCCGCTTGTCGAGACTACGCTCGTGTTTTTTTTCCTGCTGACGTTCTTTTTCATCCTACGCCGTTCATCCTGGGCCTATCTTTTCGCTGCTATTGCCACTATGGCCCGCTACGAGGGCGCCGCTCTGATCGTTGTCGCCTTTGTCATGGACATGATATGTGCTAAGGACAACCGAAAACGAATAAAGGCCCTTATCTTTGCCGGCCTTGCCTCCGTGCCGCTGGTCCTCTGGGTGACGGGAATATATCTCGCCAGCAGAGGGGCATCGGCAGGCCCGTCGGCTGGTGCCGCAGCCGGTGCCGCGGCTGCTACCGGGGCCAGAATGCATTATATAAGCGGCTTCTTCACCGGCAGAACAGTATTTGCCCAGTATGCCGATCTGCTCTGGAAGGTTACGTTCGGGCCGTTGCTGATGGCCACCGGTGCCGAAGCGATGAGCAGCGTGGAAATGATCAGCAAAGTATTTGTCGTCATCAGCTTACTTGTGACCGTTGTTTTCGCCTCGTATAAGCGAAAATGGGACGTACTTTCATTGCTGTTGTTTTTTGTGCTCTTCGTGCTTGTCCACAGTCTTCGCTCGACTACCCGTGATCGGTACTGCATGCCCGTCGTCTGGCTGGGCCTGCTTCTGTTTTGGTATGGCTTTCAGACCGGATTGGGACTGTTGGGCGGGGTCATAAAACCGCCCCAGTGGATAAAAAACGCATTCCAGATAATACTCGCCGTCGGTTTTAGCATCTGGCTTATCAGCCTCTTTAAGCACTTATCTGCGATTAACCCATACAGCCAGCGATCGGTTTCCGTGCCCTTCGTCGGTATGGCAGTTGTCGTTATCCTGCTGTCGTTACAGGTGTTCTTTTATCGCAGCCGCTTTCTGCCGTCCAGCCTGGCAATGTCGGCCCTGATCTGCCTGATGATAGTGTCAAACCAGTTTACCCTTGTCAAACTTGCCGGCAACGGTCAACTCGATGCCGAGTTCAAATACCTGGCTGACTGGTACCTGGAAAATGCAAAGGGCGAAAAGATAGTCACCACCATGCCCAGTGTTATCCGGCTCTTTGCGCCTGAATATGCCGGTAACTTCATTCAGCCCAGCAAGATCCGTGGCGAAACGCCCACCGAGTTTGTGCAGGACTGCTATAAAAAGGGCATTACTTACGTGACATGGGATTCGAGGATCGGCTATTCGAATCCAAACGGCAAGTATTATCGGCTCTGGGGTATCAAAAGGATCGCCCCCCTGGCTGGAACCAACGACCTCGGTCCATACGAATACATCACCCAGCTCAAGGCCAGCGAGCGCAGATTCGTCAATATCTTCCGCCTGAGAACCGCTCCGCAGGAATAAAATCCAAAGCCTCAGCCCCAGCCGGGGCATTGGCTAATCGACGGCGATGACCTCTTTGACCTCGGGCACACGCTCTTTGAGCAGCCGCTCGACACCCATCTTCAGTGTCATCGCCGCACCCGGACAGCCCTTGCAGGCACCCTTGAGGCGAACACGAACCGCATTATCTTCATCAACGCCAACCAACTCGATGTCGCCGCCGTCATTTTGTAACATAGGGCGGATAGACTCAACGACCTCTGCTATCTTATCGTTGAAACTCTGCACGCCGCTGCAACCGCAACCTTCACACATCTGATATCTCCTGAAAAGTAACTGTCATAATCCTGACCCCTTGCATTATAGGGCATAATGCCGGGCAAACAAGACAATTTCGTTTGTCTCCACGTTATACCATTGTCACGGGACAATTGTTCGTCGCTATTAAGGCTCTTGAATCGTCGTTGTCGGTTGCGGGCTCAGATTGACGCAATAAGGTTTTTTTTGCTAAAGTGTGGCCAAGAGCAGTCCGAAATTAACTTGTTCTGACAAGTAGATGTCAATTGGGCGATTACCAGGAGATAGATTATGGATACACAAAGACCGGATAGCAAAACACAGTCTTCGCAGGCACTCCAGCTCCCGGAAGGGTTTCATAAAGCTCTGTTCGAGTATAACCCCTGCCAGACGATCGTCGTCGATGAAACCGGCAAGATCATCACCTGTAACCGCGCAAAGAAACTCTCCGGTGACAGACTGCCCAACGATGGCGATGTCATTTTCAAGGATTACGCCTCAAAATATACCAATGCCGATATGTATGCCGAGTTTGCCGAATGCATCAAGGCGGGAGAAACGAAGAAATTCCCCGAACTGACATACGTTGACGGCAAACAATTCTCGGTTACTATATCCCACTTTCCGGGTGGAGCTATAATCATAACCGAGGACGTCACCGCCCAAAAAGAGGCCGAGCAGGAACTGAAAGATGCCAATGACCACCTGCATGAAAAAGACAGGCTCAAGACCGCCTTTGTCACAACCGTCTCTCATGAGCTGAGGACCTCGCTGTGTGTCCTGAAGAATACCATCTCGAATGTCACAGCCCAGCGGTTCGGCTGGATCAATCGTAAATTGAAAGACAAATTCCGTGTTGCAAACGACAGCGTTGACAGGCGCTCCCGGGTCATCGACGACTTTATAGAGATGTCGGAGATCGCAACCGGCAGCGTTCAACTCGTCCCCGAAGCTGTAGATATCCACCAGCTTGCTTCGGAGCTGGCAGCTTCGCTGGCATCACGGGCCAACGAGAGGAATGTCCAGCTTACTATCGATATCCCTGAGTCCAATCTGACGGTCCATGCCGACCGAAGCCGGCTCTCCCAGGTCCTGCGGCAACTGCTCGATAACGCCGTCAAATTCGTGCCCGATGGCGGCAACGTCGAACTGGCGGCAAAAGATACCGGCGACCAGATCCAGATAAACGTATCCGACAACGGGCCGGGCATCAAGGCCGAGGATCTGGAGCGAATCTTCGACTGTTTTGGGGCCGCTGAGGTCTCAGACACTACCGGCCAGGTTAGTATTGGGCTGGGATTGACACTCGCCAGGCAGCTTATAGAGATGCAAAATGGACGAATCTGGGCGCAGAGTCTGCCGGGACAAGGTGCGAACTTCCACATTCTGCTACCCAAGAATGCCTGATTATCAGGGTATTGAGCATATTCGCCAGCGTCCGAAAAAAACGACGGTTTGCGTTTGCCGCAAAACCACAAGGGCACCGGCCTGCATCGACCGATAATATCGCACCAAAAAGGTTCGTCGGTGCATAAAAACTGTGCGATGTTTCCATCCTCCCGCCCTCAATAATCATCTTAAGAGGGTCCACATGCCAGCCGAATAAGAATAAAGGTAGATACCGATAGAAGGATGTGTCAATTAAGCGAAAACCCTTTTGTTGCGCACTTTCAGGAAAAGCCTGCGTGAGCCAAATTAATTGAGGTGACAAGATATGAGTTTACGTACTAAGATAATTGCCATATTACTGTTCTTTTCCACCCTTCCGGTGGTGGTTATCGGGCTAATTGAAACCAACAAGATTCAAGAATCTCTCCAGGAGCAGATCGGCACCAGCAGTCTGGAATATACCCGCCTGTCGATGCAAAGGATGAATGAGTTTTTGTACATGACGTGGTGCGAAGACGTCCAAAGCTGGCCTCACGGCATGGGCCTGGGTCGCATAGTCGAGCCGGGTTTCTGTAACGAGTTGTCGGGAAAACTTGAACACATGTTGGAGGTTCACGATGAATACTATTATGCCGTGGTTACGGATCTGGATGGCCGCGTCGTTGCCGCCAGCAATCCGGAATTGCTAAGCCGCAACCTGTCCGGCATTCCCGGATTCAAGAAGGCTTCCACCGGCACACCTGATCTGCAGGACGTTGCCCTGGATCCGATAGCTGAAGAATACGCCCTTGTGATCTCTGCTCCCGTAATGAACAATGATCACACCGAGGTCGTTGGCATGCTCTCGGCGGCACTGAAGTGGCACAGCGTCAATGAGATGATCGTTGGGCTCAAAGTGGCCGGACACAAGCAGTCTGACGAAAATCACCTCATATTGATAAACCGTGACGGCCTTGTCCTGTCATGTGTCGATGGAGACGGCGTGTTTACTGAAAATCTCGCCGAGTTTGGAATGAAGTCAGCCCAATATGCCCTTGAAGAAAAGGAAGGTTATCTCCTTGATGAGCTAACCGAACATGGAGGGTCGTCCTTTACTGCCTATACTTATCAGAAGGATTTCAAAGACCTCCCGAATCTGCACTGGCGATTGCTCCTGCAACAGGACCCGGATCACCTCTTTGCCAGTATCAATTCCCTGAAAAGGGCCACTGTTTACACCATCCTGATCTTCGTAGGGATCCTTTCGGTGGTTGCTTTCGTTTTTGCAGACAGATTGAGCAGGCCTATATCGGCCATCTCCTCTGCCGCCCAGGCGCTGGGGCAGGGCGATCTGGATACAAGAGTTCCCGTCACCGGTCACGATGAGATCGGTATCCTCTCCGAGTCGTTCAATACCATGGCACAGAATGTCCAGCAATCCAACGACAGCCTCCAGGACGCGATCGAGCAGCAAAAGCGGGCGGAAAGCGCCCTGGAAAATCTCAACTACGACCTTATCAAGACGGTTGACAAACTCGAAGACTCCAACCAGGAGCTTAGAGATTTCGTGTATATAGCCTCGCACGACCTGAGAGAGCCCCTGAGAAAGATCTCGTCGTTCGGCATGCTCCTGAAGGATTCCCTTGAGGGCAACCTTTCCGAAGATGATAGCGAGAATATGGAATTTATGATCGACGGTGCCGTAAGAATGACACAAATGATCGAAGGCCTGCTGGTCTAC
>DAOVVQ010000080.1 GCA_030637065.1 Planctomycetota bacterium | reverse complement strand
GCCAAAGGTGTTTTCGAAGGTAACCTCCCCTGGAATTACGTCGGCATAGGAATGGCAGTTGCCGCAGCGATAATCGCAGCCGATATCTGGCTCGAAAAGAAGGGCAGCTCATTCCGTATGCCCGTCCTGGCGGTCGCTATTGGGATATATCTGCCCCTGGAACTTGAGGTCCCGATCTTCGCCGGCGGAATAATCCACCAGCTCTTAAAGTCATATCACCAGAGCAAAAAACTGCCCGAAGCCGAAGTCGAAACAGCCAACCGTCACGGCCTGCTCTTCGCATCCGGCCTGATCACCGGCGAAGCACTCATCGGAATACTACTGGCAGTACCGATAGTCCTCACAGCCAACCCCGACGTCCTCGCGGTAATGCAGGACCCGATAGGAGCATGGCCAGGCCTGGCGCTGCTCGTAGTAATAGCAGTATGGCTATACCGAACAGGCAGAGCAAAATAAGCGGTTACCGTAGGATGGGTAACTTCGTTACCCATCCTGACGGACGAGCTTACAGAACCGCATGGGTAACAAGTTACCCATCCTACGCTCAGAGTGCCAACCCCTCATCCTGAATATACGTCTTGACGCGATAGCCTTTGGCAACGAAGATAAATATCACCGCGGTAACGAACATAAGCGAAGCAAAGAACAGGAAATAAGCCGGTCCCTCCAATTTGCTGGTGCCGTCATCGTTTTGAATAAAGAAATTAACGCCTGCGATGAAGAGGTCTCCCATTGAGATCGACAGAAAAAATACCGCCATGATAAACGACTTCATTTTCTTAGGCGCCTGCGTATACGAAAACTCAAGACAGGTGATCGAGACCATGACCTCCGCTGAGGCGAGTATCGCGTGGCCTAAGATCTGCCATGCGATGCTGGGGGCAAACCCGGCTGCGATCCGATTCTCGATCCATGCCGAAACGACAAAACCGGAGGCTATCACGAACAAACCAATCGATATCTTGCGAAGTTCGGTAAGCGGAAATATCTTATCGATGGCGGGGTAGATGACCATATTGAACAGGGGGATCAGGATCAGTATCAACAGCGGGTTCGCTACCGGTATCTGCGCGGGCAGCAATTCGTGTCCGAACAATACGCGATCCATGTGCTCGGCCTGGAGTACCCATGCCGAGTCGATCTGCTCCCACAACGACCAGAATACGGCGACGAATATGTAGATTATGAAAAGCTTGCCGATCGCCCTTAGCCCTTCGCCGCTGAACGTTTCCTTGATAAACGCTATTCCCGCTGGCGGAGCATGGACAAACTTGTACCTGCCGAGCCAAAATGCGATCGTCGCCAGGACCATACCGCCGGCAGGGACGCCGAAAGCGATCCGCGCTCCGTATCTGTCAAGAAGTATCGGTGTCAGGAACTGAGAGACGACAGCGCCGACGTTTATGGCAAAGTAAAACCAGAAGTATACGGTTTCCATGAGGGTTTTGTTGCTTTTGCCGAACTGGTCGCCGACGTTTGCCGAAACACACGGCTTGATCATACCCGAGCCGATGGCAATAAGTACCAGCCCAGTCGTCAGCCCGGTACTCGTCTGGTCCAGCACAAGGGCGGCGATCCCGAAGCAGTAGATGACCGAGAACAGTATAATAGTCTTGAACTTGCCCAGCCATATATCGCAAAGCAGCGCGCCAAGCAGGGGGGTGAAATAGACCGCGGAGACGAAGAGGTGAAAGTACATTTTGGTCTTTTCGGGGCTCATTACATCAAGGGCGCCGTCAGGGCCGAGGAGATATTTGGTCATGAAGACGACGAGGATACATCGTGTGCCGTAGAAGGCGAACCGTTCCCATGCCTCGTTGCAGAGGATGTAGGGGATTCCTTTGGGCATTTTGGTCGACGGTATCGGTGCGGTTATGTACCTGGATTCAGCCATGGTATCGGGCGCCTTAAAAATGACAGCGGATTTACGCTTAGCTCACGCTATGCAAAGCTGCCGGCAGTCTATCAGGACGGAGATTACCTGTAAAGGGCAAGTTGTATTCTACAGACAACAGCGATGGTCCTCTGTCCGGGTGGCTGCTGGTGCCGGTTTTTGCCTGAGTTTCCTATGTCTTGGCGGCTTTGTGTCTAAGGGGCGACTTTGGCTGGCTCTTCGGTATACTCAGGCTTGGCCTCGTCCGGTTCTGACTCGGCAATTTCCTCTCCGAGATGCCGCTCGGCTCCAGTAGAGGTGTCGGTGTCGACTGTTTTGGCGGCACGCTCGAGGAGTTGATAGCTCTGGCAGTTACTCAGCAGTTTAGAGACCTTAACCGCATCCTTTTCAGCTTCGCTGACGATAAGATTCCGGGAAGCAGTTCGCTGTCTTAGCCCGACCAGGAGAAGAATGGCTACCACCAGAGCAATGGAAATCAGGAGAAAGTATCGGATCGGATGCAATCCCGGTTCGGCAATGTTGTTTTCCGCGGTATTATTTGAAGCGTTTTTCTTCATTGCAATCTCTTGTTTTCCTTTTTATCAGGCATTGTTCGTATCGGCGGTTTCACTTGCGGCTACGCAACTTGCAGGTATATGGCTTCGGATGATCTCAGTCAGTTGCTTAACGTCAATCGGTTTGGGCAGATAATCGTCGCATCCGGCCTGGAGGCACTTTTCTCTGTCGCCTTTCATTGCGTTTGCCGTAAGGGCAATGATGGGTGTGGCAAATTCCTCTTGCCGCAGGGCTCTCGTCGCCTCCAGCCCGTTCATGTTCGGCATCTGGATGTCCATCAGTATCAGGTCAAAGTTTCCGGCGAGTGCCTTTTGCACGGCCTGACAGCCGTTTTCGACTATTGTCACCTCAAAGCCCATCCTTTCAAGCAGCAGCTTGACGAGCATCTGGTTGGTGGGGCTGTCCTCGGCAACGAGAACCTGCCCGGTGAATTCGTGACCTGCCATTATATCTTTCTCCTGATCGACAAGGTTTACATATTCGTATTTGTCCATCGACGGCTCTGGTTCAAGGAGCACATTTGCCGGTATTGCCCGGCGTTTCATCACATGCCGCAGCAGAGGGCGAATTGGCTGATAACAGCGCAGACAGACCGCTTTGACACCCATCGATAAATCGGCGAACGGCTGGGGCGGATTGAACCGAAAATGAAAGGTTATGCAAAAGTCCCCCTGGTATACTGAAAATGCCGGTTAAAATGTGATTTGCAGCGATCGCGGGATACCAAGGTCCGATGTTGACCGGCTTTTTGGGCGGCAAAGAAGAGGTGCAATCGGGGTAAATATGCAGATTCGGTCGCCTGTCCTGGGGGTACTTCCTTGGATATGCCGCGGGCGGCGTAAGGGTGTATGAAAATGCTCCCATCTTCGGCTATTACGCCGAAACCTGCTTCGGGATTGTCCGGAAAGGGCAGCTTTCTTGCAACCAGGATCGCCAGCTCCGCATTCAGTTCCGCGGCAATCTGAAAGGCGACGCGGACACCCTTGCTGACGGACTGACGCCAATTTTTTAATGGGATTGGTATTAACAGCAGACTGTCAGATGACAACGGTGATCAGCCCTCGTGTGCTATGCCCTCGTGGCATTCTATGCACTTGAGCGCCTCAGCCGGATCGGCGGGAGTGACTGCTTCCTTGTGAATGTCAGCCGCCATATCGCTGTCAGGCCTGGTGAGCAGATCGACGTGGCAATGAAGGCACATTTCGTCCTCAAAATGTTCCACGACCTTTTCGCGGACGGCGTCGGCGTCGTATTCGCCTCCAAAGTGATGAAGCCACATATCCTTCGCCCCGGTCTGGGCCTTGGCGAACAGATGGGTGAAGTACTTATCCTTCGGCGGCAGGTGGCAGTCGACACAATCAGTCCGCACACCCCTCGGATTGCCCCCATGCGAAGATGCCTGCCAGCTCTGATAGGCGGTATCCATCTCATGGCAGTTGGTGCCGCAGTACTGCGACGTGGAAAACGGCCCCATAGCCGCGTTTATGCACAGGAAACAAAAAAGGGCGAACGCGATCCCCACAAAGAACCTCACCCCCAACAGCTTGAAAACGCCCCGTACAGGGGTAAATATTTTAGCAGCTAATCCTGACATGCCGGTATTCTAAGCGGTGCCGGGTGGGGGGACAAGGGTTTTTTTGAAAAAATGTGAATTTTCAGGTCATACCCTTCAGCCGATTGATTGGTTGGCTGGCTGGCGGGTGGCCCGCTGAGGTCGTAAATTTCCCGCTGGCTGCATATTCCACCAACTCCTCCAGAGTGTCAAGGCCCAATTCATGGACGATATCTGTCAAATGGCCCCGGACCTCGTCGGAGGTCATTTGGAGTTTGGCGGCGATTTGCTCGCAGGCCTTACCTTTTCTGAACATCTCAAACACATCACGACGTTGAGGGTGCAGTACAGCCGGCACCGGCGGCGGAGTCAGCAAAAACTCTCGAACATACTTTTCAACAACGGCATCTCCCATCAGAGACGGGCTGATGTATTTTTCCCCAGCGGCGACAACACGTATAGCGTTTGCCAATTCCGCAAATGCGCAGTTCTTGAGCAAATAACCCGACGCCCCAGCCTTGAACATCTCCAAAACGAACCTGCGGTAGGAATGCATCGACAGGCCGATCACCTGAACATCACGAAACCGGCTCCTGATGTGGCGAGTCGCCTCTATGCCGTTAATATCCGGCATGCTTATGTCCATTATAACGACGTCCGGGGCATACTCATCGACAAGACGCTCGACATCTCTGCCGTTATCGGCCTGGGCAACGATCTCAATGCCGTCCTCGTGTCGCAAAAGACTGCAAAGCCCTTCCCTGACGAGTTGGTGGTCATCGGTTAATATTATCCGTATTGCCATGTATTGCGTCCTGCCGGTTAGAATAGATTCCCGAAGATGTGTTAAACCATCGTGCTGTCAAGTATACAATCCGCAACGCCGCATACAAATAGGGATAATCCTGATTTGAGCATTCGCAATCCCTTAGCAGGTTTTCAGGGCCAAAGGCCGCTGGGCCCGCGTATGCCCGGTGGCGATTAGATTACGATTCAAGCGATGTCAGACCCTCTCTCACCGCGTACTTCGTAAGGGTAGCCATGTTATCGATGTCCAGTTTCTTCATGATCTTTGCCCGGTGTGTCTCTACGGTCTTTGTGCTGACATATAATTGTATGGCAATCTGCTTTGTGGTTCTTCCCTCAGCCAACAACTGGAGAACTTCACGCTCACGGTTTGTCAATGTCGAATATACGGTCGGTTGAGTGTCCGGCGTGCTGCGGATGTAATTGTCGACAACGATGTCGGTTATGGCGGGGCTCAAATAAGTTTTCCCGTCCACGACGGTCCTGATAGAGGTCGCCAGCTCCTCGAACGCACAGTTTTTCAGCAGATACCCCGAGGCACCGGCTTTCAGCATTTCGGTTACGAACCTCTTATCGGAGTGCATCGACAGTGCGATGGTTTTAACCTTCGGAAACTCGTGAGCGATGTGTCGTGTCGCCTCAATGCCGTTTAGCCCCGGCATACCAATGTCCATTATCACCACGTCCGGGGTCAATTCGGTGACCAGTTCTATGGTCTTGCGCCCGTCATCGGCCTGTGCGATGATCTGGATGTCATCTTCCTTCTCCAGCAGGCTCCTGAGTCCGTCCCGTATTATTTTGTGGTCGTCGGCAAGTATAATTCGAATGCTCATCGGCTGATTCCATTACTATTATCGGTTTGTTGTTTTAGCGGTGCCAGCAGCGTAACCTTTGTCCCTCGTTCTTCATCGGAGTCGATAGCAAGCGAACCTCCCAGATGTGTGAGACGCTCACGAACGCTGAACAGTCCCAGACCGGTCGGATATTCCTTTGCCGTATCCATGCCGACGATGTCAAATCCGTCGCCGTCATCCTCAACGACGATCTCGATATTATGGTCCACTTTGGCCATGCTTACCCTTGCAGCCCCGGCCTGTGCGTGTTTGACAACGTTTACAAGCAACTCCCGGACAGCCCTGAAAAGAAGAACCTGCACCTCCTTGCTGAGGTCTTTCTGCTCCGGGCAGGTCTCAAAGGAACACTCGATACCGTGCTCGTTTGAAAACTGCTCCGTCAATTGTTCGATCGCCGCGTCCAGACCGAACGTGTAGAGGATAGTCGGGCTCAGATCAAAAGTCAGCGATCGCGTCTCATCGATGGCCTGTTCGACGAGCTGCCGGACGGTAGTGAGGCGTTCTGCAAATTCCGGCGGGGCGGTCTTGAGAAAGTTGGCCAGCTCGATTGACGAAAAGGCCAAAATCTGACCGATCGAATCGTGCAGCGCAACGGCGATCTCACGCCGCTCCCGTTCCTCGGTGAGCAGCAGCTCAGCCGCCATCTTCCTGAGTTGCTGCTGGTCTGCAAGAATTATTCTCTCGGCCTTGATCCGTTCGGTAACCTCGATCTGAAGTTCGGAAACGGTCTTGCTAAGTTCTGTTGTTCGCTCCTTTACACGTTTTTCAAGCTCGTCCCGGCCCCGGCGAAGCTGCTGCTCGGCCTCCTTGGCGACGGTGATATCCAGGGCGTAAACATTGACATAATCGCTCTCTTTGACCGGGGCGAACGTCAGTGAAAATATCCGGTCGTCGCATTGTACCTCTATGCGTTTCGGCGGCGTCGAGGCGACGGCATCGAAGATCAGCCGATGCCACTTGGCCGACAGGGACTGGCTGTTCTTGCCCTTCAAAAGCTCAAGAAGCCGCTGACTTGCCCTGTTGCCGTAGAGAATAGCTCCATCCCCGGAGATACGAAGGACAGGATTCGGGTTCTCGTCGGGAAACTTGGCCAGCTTGATTATCTCCTCCTTGCTCTCTTTACTCTGCGTTATATCATGTGAGATAAGAATATAACCCGTCATGACGCCGGATGCGTTGTGCATCGGCATGATGATGGAGTTGATATGTTGCTTTTTGCCAGTCTCTTTTTCCATGACGACGTCGTATTCGAACTTTCCGTCCTGCCGAACGATCTCAATGGCCTCCTCGAAGCGTTCGCTGCTGACGTTTTCCTTAGTGTGCATTTCCATGACTGTCTTGCCTATGACCTCGTCGGCTTTATAACCGAAGATTCGCTCGGCAGTCTGGTTATAGTGAAGAATGCGAAAGTCAAGGTCGGTCGCGGCGATGGCAAACTCGGTGGCCGAATCCAAAACACTGTTGAGTGTGTCCGTCGTATTTTGAAGTGCATCTTCGCGATGCTTCCGTTGAACTGCAAGTGCATAAAGATCCGCTAACCGCTCGATGACCTCCAGGTCGGCCCCGGTATAATCCTGCCCGCTGTTGGCAACGGCTATCTGGCCGATGAGATCGCTGCCCATCGTACAGGGAGCCGAAAGGAACCGATGTATCGCAATATGACCGTCAGGTATTCCCGAGGAGGCCGGATGTCCGATTGGCTCATTGGCCAACAATGATTTCTTGTTCTTCAGAACCCATCCCCAAAGCCCTCGAAACTCCTTGAAAACAATATTCTTGTCGGCAACTTTACACTGCTGCCATACAGTCCTGGTTAGCGTAGGAGAGATCAGGTAGCCTGTTTCAGGATCGATGTAGCCCACAAAAGCTATGCCGCTCGAAGTTAATTCTTTGGCGCACTGCAAAGTTATCTCAGAGATATCTTCAATGGACATGGAGGCCATAATTGCCTTTGAAAGTTCGGCTAAGCGGGTGTTGACCCTCGCCTGACGGAAGAGCATCTCATTGGCATGATCGAGTTTCTTCTGCCGTTTGTGCTGCTCGATCGCCCGGATAACCACCGACGGCAGCAACTCCAGCATCGCGTCATCTTTTACGACATAATCCAGCGCACCGGATTTCATCATCTCGACGACAACCTGCTCGTCGCCCTGTCCGCTTATGGTAACAAATGGGACGATCTGCTTTCTTTGCGAGAGCTTGAGAACCATCTCCTTGCCGGTCAGATCGGGCAATTGATGATCGAGGAGCATCAGGTCGGCCCGGTTGGCGCTGAGCCAGTCGAGAGCCTGAGCGGCTGTGGCTGCTCGGGAGGTCTTAAAGCCAGCCTCCCTCAGACACCTCTGCATGAGCGAGGACAGCCCGTCGTCGTCATCGACGATCAGAATAGTCGCCTCTTCCATGGGGACTTTGTTTTCTTGAGCCTCATCAACCATAGTTCAAAGCCGCCCTGCACGGTTTTGCGGACACAGGAAATCCGTCACCCCCATTCCTGCCAGCACAATTCATCTATCATGGTACACGCACAAGGCGGACAATGCAAGAAATCAATGGCGAAAAACAGAAAACTTTGAATTAAAGGGGTCAGTTTGAATTAAAGGGGTCAGACACCTTTTCCTCCTTTTCCGAAATTAAAGGTACCAGGTACATTTAATTTTAACTGAAAAAGTGGCAGGAGGATGTAAAAACAGGCAAAATGCTAGAATTAAAGGTACCTGGTACCTTTTTCGGTCTTGTTGTTGCAAGCGGAAATTGGAGGCACCGCAGGTCCTTTTTTTGGTTTGTTTGCTTTGGCCAGGTGCCATACTTGTGCCTGTACAAGCATGTTTAAGACGCAGCAAAGTCGCGACTATATCCGCCTTCCAGGCCTATCTGGCAAATTTCTTGAATGCCTCCTGGAGCTGGTCTTGCGTCCTTTGACCCTCGTAGATGACCACCCGAAAGGCGAAGTGTGCCTTTTCGCCGGGCCTCAGCGTAAGGCCGAACGTCACAGGATTATCCTTCTTTCGCCCCTTCTCGAAAGCGTACTGCCCCAACGGATTGGCTGCAAACAGCCCATACCCCCGCGCATGCCAGAAAGTCGGGTAGTTTATGCTCGACGGGTGGTTCATTATCGCGATACCGACGACCTTCCCGTCCTTTTCGCCCTGCAGGCGGACCCACGCCGCACGTTTGCCCCAGACGTCCTTTTCGGTCTCGTCGCCGTTGGAACTTAAATACCGACCGTTGCCGTGCTTTTCCGAAAGCCAGTCGGCGACCCGGATCGCAAACATGCCCTCCTTCGTATCGCCAAATTCGACCTTTTCGCGGGCGGTAAGATCGATATCAAAATCAATGGCATATTCATCTTCGCCAGAGTGAAACGTCATCGTCCGCTTTTCTTCCAGCAGCACCGCCCCCGCCTCGTCCGTCCAGTGCATCACGGTTGAGAGCCGCCCCGATTCGCCGCCGGCCATTTCCGTAACCTTTACATGTTTGACCTGCGGCGGATACGTCGTATTATTCCAAAAACCGCTGTCGTTTACCTCGTCATAAGTAAAGAATATCCCAACATGATGCGGATGGTCGGTCGTTTCGCCTTCAAGCGGCACTAATGGCCCGCTGCGATTTACAATCACGCCGGACGGGGTACGCACCGGATAGAGGATCGGCTTCGTAAAATCCGCATCGTAACGGTAGCTCGTAAAGTGTCGACCGTCGAGCAGTACGCGAACTTCTTCGTTGCCTTCCTCGAACCGGACCTTGCCCGTCGCGCTGCCCGCATTCCCGCAACCGCCCAAAACCGTAATGATACCCAGTGCACAAATCAGCCGTCTCATAGCGTCATCCTTTCCTTATTGCATCGCTTTTTCCAATGCCGTCGTCGTCGTGTGGTACTTGGTCTTCATATCAGGCTCTTCCCACGCGGGCAGCTCGCCGTCCACAAGATACTTCAGGAACCGCTCTGCAACCTCACCGAAGTGCGCCTCATGCCCGATACGATACTTGTCAGGTATCACCACATGCCACATATCGTTTTTCCGGTCCATTACTACTCCGGGCCAGTTCTTTCCAAGCTCGGCGATCGCCGGAACCAGCGCCTGGAGAAGTTCGCCTTCCTTAGTCCCAGCCGCCCCCTCGATATACAACTCGGGCTTGTAATCCTCTTCCTCGCCCTGTCGAATGATCACATTGGCCTTGGTGCCCCTCATTATCGAATAGTGCGTGTCCTTGGCGCCCTCGGGTGCCTGAAAGTTCCATGTAACCGCTGCCCTGGCATAAATATCCTTAATCGTAAAGATTATCTCGCCGTTGGCATAGCAGGGCAGTTCGCCGCTGGCATCCAGCTTGTCCTGCAAAAAATCGGGAAAGTCTTCAAGACGGGTGATCTTCGTATACTGGGCCTGACTAAGCATCGTCGGCCAGCGCCTGGCCCGCTTAACCTCGATATCGTCATAATTGATAACCTGATCCGGGAACGTCTCCCACATCACCAGATCGACAAGGTGCGTCGTAACGTCGACGATACCTTCACCCTGCTGGGTCGTGTCGACATACCAGCCGGGACGCTTGATGGGATTGCCCGAAACGTACTTGAAAAAGTGATGCACGCTTTCCTTCACCACCGCGGGTTCGTCAACCGTACCTGCCTGCAACTGCCCGAAAACACTCGCATTCGCGGCTAAGGCCTTCTGCAAAATGGTCGTGATCTCCGACCGCTCGGTCATAATATCGTAGACCAGAACGTCGTTTTTCTTAGCTGATTTGAACGCCTCCTCGATCAACCCAAAACCCTCGGCATCGATGCACATCGGCTTGTCAGCTAAAACATGCAGCCCCGCATCGGCACAGGCCTTGATATACTGGGCCTTCTTCTTGTTACTGCCCGATAAGACAACCACGTTGCCGGGCCTCTCTTCCAGCATCTTCTCCAGATAATCGTCGCCGGTATACACGACCTCTTCCCAGCTCGTCGGATTATCCGCCCTCGTATTGAAACCCTTAATGCGGTTGAGATGGTCCTCGACATCCGAACCGGCGGGCGCATATACATAGACCGTCGGCGAGACCTGATCATACATCACCTTCTGGATCAGCGCAGCGTGAAAATGTCCCGGATCGAGAGTCATCAGCTTCACTTCGCCCTTTGCGCCTGTAAACACCATCTCAGCCCTCTGCTTGCCTTCGGTTTCCGATTCGTCCCCCGGCTGTTGTCTGCACGAAGCCAGACCGACAACCAGGACAATTGCCAATGACGCCAATAGCATCCTTCTCAACATCGCAATACCCTTTCGTAGAATACATATTTCAGCTAAACCTCTCGAACCAAACAAAGACCTTCGCATACCGCCGCGCCGGTTAAATCGTCCCTAATACGCCTCGAACATATCCGACCGACTCAGCCAGACCGGCTAACGGGTCCTCCTTGTCCTTTTCATACTCGAACGCCGCCATACCCGAATACCCGACATCGATCATCGTCCTGAGAACCTTGGGAATATCGATAACGCCCCGACCGATCTCGACCGTCTTACCCTCCTTCGTCGCCGAGGAAACATCCTTGAGGTGAATATCCAATACCCTGTCGGAATACTTGCGTATAGACTCGGCTGGGTCGACGCCCACTCGCTGGGTATGCCCGATATCGACGCACAGGCCGATGCGTTTGTCGAGATGTTTGATCTTTTCGTAAATAACCGACGGCACCGGCCAGATATCGTCCCCCGGACCGTGATTGTGAATGGCGATCTGAATGTCATACTCAGCCACCTTCTTATTGGCCAGACCCATAAGATCCGGCCCCGGCACACCGATAATCGTCTTAAAACCAGCAGCCTTTGCATACTCGAAGGCCTGGTCCATCGTTTCCTTAGTAGCCATCTTAATAACCCCGCCGCCGTAAAGGTTAAGCCCCGCGTCCCTGACCTGCGCCGCCGCTGCCCTGATCTCCCTGCGGCTGCTGTCGAGCGGCAGATGAAAGCTCTTAAGCGAAATATTTTCAAGCCCCACCCGCTGGGTCATCGCGATAGTCTCTTCGAGACTAAAGTTCCTCAATGTATACGACGCAAGGGCTAACTTAAACCGCCTCTTATTTCCAACCTTTACATACCCGGTTTCCGAAGCAGCGGGCGCCTTGCCCTGTGCCATAGACTTACCCGCCCCAGCCAGGATCGCACCTGCCCCAATACCCGATGTCTGCAAAAAACGCCTTCTGGTGTGCCTGTCTTTCATGTGCCAGATCTCCTGTTATTTGGCCGATCAGATCTTTCCCACTACCCGGGTTCGCCGGACAGCAACGGACAGCATAACCGCATCCCAGCCCCCATTATGCCAAAGTCTGCCCGCATAACGGCGCCGGAGCCTATAAGCTACCCCACAAACAACCGTCCGTCAAAAGGAAAAACGACCAAATCACCGCTATTTTAGTCGCCATTTTCTCCAACCATGCCCCTTGACAACCCGAAAATGACGCCGTAACATAGCACCCGTCTAATGTATGGCATGCAAAACGGTGTTCGGTGCTATAACCTTCGCCTCGGCTGGGATTGTGGCTCCGCCAACGGGTCTAACCGGAGCAGTATTCAATCGCATGATTTAGTGTATGCAAAGGAGAGAGTAAAATGTCAAATAAAGCAAACATGTCACGTCGTAAATTTCTGCAACACAGTTCCAAAGTAGCCGCCGGCGTAGCTGTCGCCAGTACGTTTGCCGGATGTGCCACCGACCAACTTGTCCGAACGAGCGCACCGGCAGCGCAGGTCTTCGGTGCCAACGAGCGCATCAACATGGCCATAATCGGTCTCCGCGGCAGGGGCACCAGCCACATCAAGGCCTTCGGTGAAATGCCCAATGTCCGCATCAAAACCCTCTGCGACCCCGACGGCAACGTCCTCGATGAGCGCGCCGACGAATTCGCAAAGAAGCACGGCTACAGGCCGCAGACCGAAAAAGACATGCGCAAGGTCCTCGAAGACAAAGACATCGACGCCGTTGCCTTTGCGACACCGAACCACTGGCACGCACTTGGCACCGTCTGGGCCTGCCAGGCGGGCAAACATGTCTACGTCGAAAAACCCTGCTCATTCAACCTGTGGGAAGGCCGAAAGATGGTCGAGGCCGCCAGAAAATACAACCGCATCGTCGAGGTCGGCTTCCAGAACCGTTCCATCAAGAACGTTCGCGAGGCAATGAACTTCCTCCACAGCGGCGGGATCGGCGATGTCTACATGGCAAGGGGACTGTGCTATAAGACACGCGAGAGCATCGGCACGGTCAAAGACGGCATTGGAAAAGACAAGGGTCAGTTCTCCGTCTGGGGCAAACCGGGCGTTCACTACGACCGGGCTTACATGAACAATGTCGATTACGACCTCTGGACCGGACCTGCCAAAAAGCAGCCGTTTAACTACAACCGCTTCCATTACAACTGGCACTGGAACTGGAACTACGGCTGTGGCGATATCGGCAATCAGGGCCCGCACCAACTCGACGTAGCCCGCTGGGGCCTTAATAAGAATGAACATCCCGTCACTATCAGCTCGATGGGCGGCTTCTTCGGAGAGCCCTGCGATCAGCAGACCCCGAACACGCAGAATGCCAGCTTCAAATATGCCGACGGTACCATACTCGAGTTCGGCGGCCGCGGCCTCAAGACGAATCACGAAGACGGCATCAAGATCGGAAACATGTTCTACGGAACCAAGGGCTGGATGCACATAAACCGCGGAGAATG
>DAOVVQ010000207.1 GCA_030637065.1 Planctomycetota bacterium | reverse complement strand
GCGGGCGAGCATCATGACGGGCAAGTACCCCACCACCGTCGGCATCACCGACTGGATACCCGGTGCCGGCGGCAAGAACAGGCCGTTAATAACTCCCGAGGATATCCACGAACTGCCTCTTGCCGAGGTGACATTCCCCGAGGTACTCAATGACGCCGGCTACAAAACCTTCTTCGCGGGCAAATGGCACTTAGGCAACGAGGGCTTCTTTCCGGAGGACCAGGGTTTCGATATCAACAGGGGCGGCAATCATAAAGGCTCTCCGCCCGGCGGATATTTTTCGCCCTACAAGAACCCGCGGCTGACCGACGGGGCCGAAGGCGAATATCTGACCGACCGGCTCGCCGAAGAAAGCGTACAGTTCATAGAAGCCCACACCAACAGCGCCCCAGCCGAGCTTTTCCTGCTGTATTTATCCTTCTACACGGTCCACACACCCATCCAGGCCAAGAAAGACCTGATCGAAAAATACGACAATAAGCTAAAGTCAAGCCCTGCCGACCCCAGCCCCGATTCGCGCGACGAGCACGGCAATACCACCAGGTTAAAGCAAACCAATACCGCCTATGCGTCGATGGTTCAGAGTATGGATGAGGCCGTCGGCAAGGTCCTGCAAAGGATCAAAAAATTAGGCATCGAGGATAATACCATTATTTTCTTTATGTCGGATAACGGCGGGCTCTCTACGAAGCCGTCGAAAGTCAATCTGTGTCCGACGTCGAATCTGCCTCTTCGGGCCGGCAAGGGCTGGCTCTACGAAGGCGGCATTCGCGAACCGATGATAATCAAGTGGCCCGGCGTCACCAAACCCGGCTCGACCTGCCCGCAGCCGGTCACCAGCACCGACTTTTACCCAACCATCCTGGACATACTGGATCTGCCGCCAAGACCTGACCAGCACAAAGACGGTGTAAGCCTCGTCCCGCTCCTGAAGGGAGCCGCCGATCTGCCGCGAGAGGCGATCTACTGGCACTACCCCCACTATCACGGCAGCGGATCAAGATTAGGAGGCGCAATCCGGGCAGGCGACTATAAGCTGATCGAATTCTTCGAGGATAACACCGTCGAACTCTACAACCTCAAAGACGACCTCGGCGAACAGCATGATCTGGCGAAAAAAATGCCCGAAAAGGTCGCCAAACTAAAAAAGATGCTCCACCAATGGCGAAAGGCAACAAACGCCAAAATGCCAAGACCAAACCCCAATTACCGACCGGAGTAGATGGTGAGCAGGAAATGATTTGTCCATCGCAGACAATGTGTTCTGCGGTCCTGGGTTTTAACATAAGGAAAGGCCCATGCCGCATAAAGCGACAGAGCTGGGGTCACATTCGGCCATTATAATCGGCCGGTTAATACCTGCTTACGGCCACCAGATGACCTCATGCCATACTTGCGCTATATTGGAAAGGTCTTCAAGGTTGTACTTACCGTCATCGTTGGTGTCAGCGCCGTTAGACGGTACGGGTTGAACGACTGAGGTCTGGCTGGTCAGGTATACGACCTGTCTGTGCGTCAGCGCGTAATCATAGAGTCTGAACTCGTCGATGAGGCCTCTGTAGGTATTGTTACCGCTGTTAGGCAATCGCAGGTTGGTAATACTGGCTGGGAACCTGGCAAAGTCGCTGCCCTCTTCAACCATAATACCGTTGAGGTACAGGACATTTCTGTTGTTATCAAAGTCGTGGACATACGCAACATGGTTCCAATTGGACTCAAAATCATTTGGTTCCATATCATCGTTAACATTGTCTACGCCTGAGCCGCTAACCGCGATCTTGCCGGAACTGCTGGGTGCTTCCATCTTCCAGTAACTGTTGGAACTCTCGGCTTTGATCTGGAAGACCCTTTGCTTGATGAGCTTTCCGCCGATCTGGGGCTGGTTGCTGATCTGATCGCCTTTGAGCCAGACAGAGACCGTAGCGTTGTTTGTACTGATGAAATTGAAAACGTCAGTCTCCATCCTCTGACTGCCGTCGACTCGCATGCTATCGCTGTTGGCTGCTCCGCCGGGCAATGTCGGTACGTCCGCGGACTGGGCTCCGCCACTGGGCTCGCTGCCTCTCTGACGCGTCAATTCGTGACTGTTTGCAACGCCGGTAAACGTATCTATACTGTCATAGGACCCGCCGTCAAACGTAAAGTGGATCACCGCAGATGTAACAGGTTCGTCGGCGTCGACGATATACGGCTGGGCCAACCATCTTTGGGCAAGGGCAGACAACTCGTTGGGCTCATCGGCATAGCAATCGCCGCCTTCAAAGTAACCCGGCACCTTCCTGGTCAGACATCGTGTGGGAAAGATTTCGACGGTGTCAATGTAGATCGTACCGCGTTCTGCTCCGATGCCGTCGCCTACGCTGATCGAGATGCTCTGGACACTGCTAAGATCGACCCCGTTTACGTCAAACGGTTCCAGGCTGATGTCGACATTGTCGTAACCGTTCCAGAGATACTCGTTGAACCCCTCAAAATCTCCGACGCCGGGAGCATAATACTCCGTATGGCTGACATCGTTGGAATCGGTAATGGTAATGCCAATGATCTCCGGGTCATTGTCCTGGTGACCGTGGAATTTGAATTTCAGGGCGGCCCGGTCAGGCAAGCTCCAGTCTCTGGAACACACAAAGAGTCCCGTTACCGTAGCGACACCGAGCGAGTCGTCGTAGTCAAGAGCTAAAGCCAGACCTTTATTATCATCGCTCGGTTCAGGGTCAGTATTGTCGTCGACTAACCTTGCAGTTCCGCCACCCGATGCGAACCATGCAATCACACCGTTGGCAAGTCCTTGAGAGAATGACTCAATGAGATATGGACTGTTCGACGAACACGCACTGAAGATATAGGCGCTGCCGGAAGAAGTCCCTTTGTCATCATCATAAGGCGTTCCAACTGCAAAGGTACCGCCGCTGACTGAAACGGAATAACCGAGGTTATCACCGGCTGATGCATCGGGAGCTATGAGCTTTTCGTCCTGATACCAACTGCAGCCGTCATAACGGAATACATACGCTGCATTATCGGCGCCGACCAAACAAACATCCCGGTCAACTGAAACTGCACCTCCGAAATCGTCACCGGCAACGCCATCCGACGCCAGCAGCTTGGTTTCGTAGACCCATTCGACCCCGTCAAATCGGAATACATAAGCTGCACCAGCGTTGCTGCCATTCTCGTCATCATGTTGATCGCCAACAACACATACATTGCCGCTTACCGATAAACCTTGAAAATCCCAAGACCAGGACTGACCGGGAGGAGCATTAAGGCTATTCTCCTCAATCCAGCTGGAGCCATTAAACCGAAACATGTCCACATGATTAACACTGCCGTCCCAATTACGTGATGCTATTGCGCAAACATCGTTATTAACTGAAAGCGCCCAACCATACTCAAACTCGTGCTCAGGAAATGTGAAAGGAGTAAGTACTGTTTCCCGAACCCAGCTACTACCGGTAAACCGGAAGATTTGCACCGAATCCTGGGAACACTCCTCCATGCACCGCTCACTGGCCCTTGTAACACAGACATCGCCATCAATTGCCACCGTCACAATGTCATAATACTCTCCAGAGCTATATAGAGTCAGCTTCTGTTCCTCAACCCAACTGATGCCGTCAAACCTGTAAATAAACACTTTTTCACCGCCCCCGCCCACTGCACAGACATCACCGCTGATACTAACGCTACCGTAATCACCAAACTTGCGCGATCCATCAGAGGCCACGAGTTTCTGCTCGAACATCCAGGATTTGCCGTCAAATCGATAGACATGCACACTTCCGTTGCCATCCCCGGGAGATCCTATGATACAGGTGTCACCGGAGACAGAGATTGACATACCAAAATAATCCTCCGCAGAACCGTCAAAGGCGACAAACTTGGAAGTACACGGATCCAGTGGTATGGCAAAAGATTGAACGGCAAAAACCCCGTCGCTTACGTCGACTACTTTGGTGTCGCAGGGGCTGAGGTAACCTACCCGCACCAAACATTCGTCGGAAGATATGCTGGGAACTAACCAGTCATATTGACCATCGTTGGGTGTGTCGGAGGCGATCACCGACCAGCTTAGGCCGTTAGAATCCGAGAACTCAATATCCACGGTAATCACATTCGGGTCGCATTGCCACGTAATTGGAAATGTGCTAAGCCCGGCAAGTTCCTCTCCCCCGTTGGGGCTCAGAATCTCGACACCAGAACCCAACGCATGAGGGGTGGCTATAAACAGGGCTGCCATTGTCGCAAAAAGAACTGTTTGCTTCTCCATATTCTTAGTCCTCCAGAGGCCATTCGCAGCCTAATACAACCATTGTACCACTTTAGTATCGCCTGTCAAGCACAAATCCAACATAAAAAAGTAAAATTCTATGTAATTCTTGACCGGCTCCGGTGCAATCTGATATGATGACCGAGCGTTCTAATTAAACGGGGGGTCACTAACAAAAATGGAGGTTATATTATGGATAGAAGGTCTTTTGTTGCAGCAGGTCTGGCGGCGGGCGCTACCGCGGTATCTATGACAGCATCCGGCAGTCAGGCGAAGGCGGCTGGGCGGTCGAGAACGTCTAAGAAAGGCGGATTCAAGCTCAAATACGCACCCAAGATCAACGCGTTTAAGATGCACGCTGGAAACGACCCCATCGACAATATCAAGTTCATTGCAGATCAGGGTTTTCGGGCAATCTTTGATAACGGTCTGATGAAAAGGCCGCTGGCCGAGGCCAAGGCCATCGTCAAGGAACTCGACCGCCAGGGAATGGACTTAGGGCCCTTCGTTCTCTATTCCGACAACAAGGTCAAAAACTTCGTTTCCGCCGACCCCCAGGTTCGCAAAGGTCTCGTCGATACGATGAAAAAGGGTGTGGAATTCGCCAAAAGCATAAACGCCAAATGGGCGCTGGTCGTCCCCGGCCCGTTCAATCCGGGTCTGGAGCCGGCATATCAAACGGCCAACGTCGTCGAAAATCTGAGATATTGTGCAGAGGTACTCGAGCCATCGGGACTGGTGATGGTCCTTGAGCCGCTCAACCCCTGGAAGAATCATCCGGGTCTGTTCCTGACCAGTATCCCGCAGACCTACCAGATCTGCCGGGCGGTCAACAGCCCCAGCATCAAGATGGTCAACGACCTCTACCACCAGCAGATCACCGAAGGCAACCTGATCCCCAATATCGATATGGCCTGGAGCGAGATCGCCTCGTTCCACTTAGGTGACAATCCCGGCAGAAAAGAACCGACGACCGGCGAGATCAACTACAAGAACATCTTCAAGCATCTTTACAATAAGGGATACGACGGCGTCCTGTGCATGGAGCACGGACAGAGCATATCGGGCAAGGAAGGCGAGATGGCGGTCATAAACGCCTACCGCGAATGTGACGATTTTCAGGTCTGATTCTCAGAAAGGAACAGCCGCATGACAAATGAGCAAGACAGTAAACTCTCCAGAAGAAACTTTATCAAGACCTCGTCGGCGATGTCGATTGCCGCGGGGGCGATCGCCGCAGGAGCGCCTGCGCATAAGGCACTCGCAGCCAAAAAAGCAAAGGGCTCCGCAGTTCGCAACGGCAGGATCAAGCAGTCCGTCTGCAAATGGTGCTTCAAGAAGATCGACCTTGATACATTTGCCGCCGAGGCTGCCAGGATCGGGCTGCAATCCGTCGAACTTTTAGACCCCAAAGACTGGCCCACGCTCAAAAAGCACGGCCTGATCTGCGCAATGGTCCCCAGCCACGGGATCAAGGACGGCCTTAACCGCATAGAAAACCACGAGATGTGCCTCGAAAAGATCCGCCAGAGCATTAGCGATACCTCCGAGGCGGGCTTTCCCAATGTGATATGTTTTTCGGGCAATCGCGCTGGCATGGACGACGAAGAGGGCCTGGAGAATTGTGCGATCGCCCTGAAAAAGGTCGTCGGCATGGCGGAGAAGAAAAAAGTGACCATCTGCATGGAGTTACTCAATTCCAAACGCAACCACAAAGACTACATGTGCGACCGAACGCACTGGGGCGCCGAGCTGGTAAAACGCGTCGGCTCGGATCGCTTTAAGCTGCTCTATGACATCTACCACATGCAGGTCCAGGAAGGCGACGTCATCGCGACCATAAAAGAGAACGCCGACTACATCGGGCATTACCACACCGCAGGCGTCCCCGGCAGACGCGACCTCGACGAGTCGCAGGAACTGTACTACCCGGCGATAATCAACGCGATCATCGATACCGGCTTTACCGGCTATCTCGGGCAGGAGTTCATACCGAAAACCGATCCGATCGCCGCCCTGACAGAGGCGGTGAGGATCTGCGACGTATAGCAGAAACCCGTTCAATAACCTGAAATTTTCAAAGGAGCTATAGATGAACAAGCAAAATGATCGATTTGGAACCGAAGTTTCGCGAAGGAACTTCATCAAGGCCTCCGCAGCGGTATCGGCTGCGACCATTCTGGCGCCGAACGGGCAGCTCTTTGCCGCCGGCTCGGATAAGATTCGCGTCGGAGTCATCGGATGCGGCGGACGCGGCACCGTAGCAGCCCACAATATGATGGAAGCCGACGAGTCCGTCGAGATCGTTGCGATGTGCGATCTCTTCCCGGACAAGGTCGAATCGTCCCTTACAAAGCTCAAGAACAATGCAAACAAAAGCGGCTTTAGCGCCAGCCGGATCAAGGTTACGCCGGAAACGACGTTCACCGGTTTTAACGGTTACAAGAAGCTGCTAAAGACCGATATCGACATCGTGATCCTGGCCTGTTCGCCCGGTATGCGGCCCAGGCACCTAAAGGCCGCCGTCCAAGCGGGCAAAAACGTCTTCATGGAAAAACCCGTCGCCGTCGATCCCGTCGG
>DAOVVQ010000248.1 GCA_030637065.1 Planctomycetota bacterium | reverse complement strand
ATAATGGCTTACGGATTACTATTGAATAATGTTTATTGATGAAGCTAAAATCTGGATCAAGGCCGGTGAGGGCGGGCATGGTTGTATCAGCTTTCGGCGTGAGAAGTATATTGCCAAGGGCGGGCCCGACGGCGGCAACGGCGGTAAGGGTGGCGATGTCTATTTCGAGGCGGCGGGCGATGTCAGCACGCTGATCGACTTTACAGGCCAGCATCACTGGCGGGCCGGTAACGGCGGCTGTGGTGAGGGCAGCAACCGGTTCGGCGCCGACGGCGATGATATGGTCATCCGCGTACCGGCGGGGACGCTGCTCTACGATACCGATCTGGACCTGATGCTAAAGGACCTCAGCGAGGTTGGGGTCAAGGTCTGCGTGTGCCGGGGCGGTCGGGGCGGCAAGGGTAATAAGGCCTTCGCCACGAGTACCCGGCAGACGCCGCGGTTCTGTAAGCCGGGCAAGCCGGGTCAGGAGCGGAATCTCCGGCTTGAGCTTAAGCTCATTGCCGATGTGGGGCTGGTGGGGATGCCCAATGCCGGTAAGAGCACGCTCGTTTCCCGATGTTCCAAGGCCAGGCCGAAGATCGCCAACTATCCATTTACGACGCTTAGCCCGGTGTTGGGGATCGTGGAGGTCGGCGATCATCGGCGGTTCGTGATGGCGGATATTCCCGGTCTCATCGAGGGAGCTCACGAGGGGGCGGGGCTGGGCCATGAGTTTTTGCGGCATATCGAGCGGACCAGGATCATCGTGCATATACTGGACATTATGCCGCCGGACGGTTCGGACCCAGCGGAGAATTACGCGAAGATCCGGACGGAACTGGCGATGCACAGCGAAGTATTGGCGGGCAAGAAGGAGGTCATAGTGCTTAATAAGACCGACCTTGACCCGGACGGCGAAATTGTCAAAGATATAAGCGAAAGGCTGGCAGAGGCAAATGGCGATGGCGGCCCGGCGGTGATGTCGATATCGGCGGTAAGCGGCGACGGCCTGGCAAAACTCAATGAGGCCCTGTGGTCAATAGTAAAGGAACCGGTTCAATGAATATAATTGCGATCGATATAGGTAATTCGAATATTACGGTGGCGTTTTTTCTCAAGGACAGCGAACAGTTCATCAAGTCCGTTGCCGCCGGGTCATCCGGTGCAAAGGACGAGTTTGGCAAACTGTTAGTCGAGGCGTGGGAGCAGATACCGTATGTAGAGAGCCCGACGGTCCGTAAACGTGACGGGGTGATCGTGGTAAGTTCGGTCAAAGACGAGTGGACGCAGATGGTCACTGGGGTTTGCAAAGAGCGGCTCGACGAAAAGATCAAGCTGATCGGCAAGGATATCCCGCTGCCGATAGAGATGGCGGTCGATAACGACTCCGAGGTCGGGACGGACCGGGCTATTGCGGCTGCGGCGGCGTTTGCGGTGGTGGAAGATGCGGTTGTCGTTGCGGATTTCGGCACGGCGGTTACGATCGACCTGGTCGACGAAGAGGGTGTGTTTATGGGCGGGGCGATCTTTCCGGGTTTTGAGGTTGCGGCAAAGGCCCTTGAGACAGGCACAGCCAAACTTCCGAAAATAGAGATAAGCAAGCCCATGGACCCGGTCGGCGGCAATACTCGCGATGCGATAAACTGCGGACTGTATTACTCGGCGGTAGGGGCGCTCGAGACGATCACGAGGCAATATGCCGAGCAGGTAGGCAAGTGGCCCCAGACTATCGTTACCGGCGGTGCGGCGGGGGTTATCAAGGATGACTGCGAGTTCGTCGATTCGTGGGTGCCGAACCTTGTGGTCAAGGGGATCGTGTTGGCCTATAAGAAATTCCTGTCAAAAGAGGATGAGCTGGCCGAGCTTGGGTACAAGCTGCAGGAAGAACGGGCCGGGAAGAAGAAATAAGATGACCACTTTCGCTTGTGTCGTTACTGCAAAGAGCGCTGCGGCCATATCTACTATTCAGATCAGCGGGGATGGTGCGCGGGCGGTTGTCGGAAAGATATTCAGGCCGGCGGGCGGCAATTCGTCCGGGTTCGAGGCGGGCAGCATTCTCCTGGGTGATGTTGTCGATGGCGAGCAGGTCGTTGACCAGGTGGTCGTAGGGTGCGAGGGGGAAAATGGATTCTCGATCAACTGCCACGGCAATCCGCTGATCATTGAGATGGCGATGGAGCTTTTGAGGGGAAACGGCGCCGAGCTTATATCGGCTGAGGAGATGCTCAGGCGGCGGTATACTAATGATCCGGGGCTGGGTGCGATCGCCGGCGAGGCCAAACTTGCCCGGCTAAAGGCGGTGACGCTCGAGGGGGTCAGGATCATAGCCAATCAGGTCGGCGGCGGTCTGGAGTCGGTTGTGTCGGGATGGCTCGATGGGATCGATAGCCTTTCGTTAGCGGATATCAGCAGTCAGTGCGAATCGATCCTTGCCCGCAGCGAGTCAGCGGGGCTAATCATAGGCGGCGGCAGGGTGGTGATCGCCGGCCCGCCGAATAGCGGCAAGAGTACGCTGTTGAATTGTCTCGCGGGGAGGCAAAAGGCTATTGTTACCGATATTGCCGGGACGACCCGCGACTGGGTTGGTGCCGAATGCCGGATCGAATCTCTGCTGATGGAGCTGATCGACACAGCCGGTCTGGACGACGGCTTGAGGATCGACGATTCCATTGACAGGCGGTCGCAGGAAAAGACGGTCGAGCTTTTAGAGAGCTGCGATCTGGTGCTGCTGGTTCTGGATGGCAGCAGGGCGGCGGCTAAATACAAAGGCGGTAGTGTTGCTCCGGCGATCGACGGCAGGAAGGTCGTTGTCGTCCTGAATAAGTCGGATCTGGGTGCAGAATTGAATCCGGAGGAGCTGGGATTGAATTTTGATGGTTGTGTGAGGATAAGCGCGAGGGAAGATCGCGGGATCGATGAGTTGATAGATGAAATCCGCACGGTTCTGGGGGTGGCGGATTTTGATGTTACCCAGGCGGTATGCTTTACGGAGCGCCAGCGGCGACTGTTAGGCGACCTTGGGCAGGCAAAAGACAAGCGGCAGGTCAAATCCCTGATAACGGAGTTGTTAAACGCTCAGGCGTGTGTATAATCAGCAGCAATGGCTAAGCAAGAGGAAAAACTTACTCCGGCGATGAAGCAGTTTCATCACTTTAAGGAAAAGTATCCGGATGCGATTTTGTTTTTTCGCATGGGTGATTTTTATGAGACGTTTTATGAGGATGCCCGCACGTGTTCGCGGGTTTTGGGTCTTACGCTGACGAGCCGGAGCAAGGGTGTTAACCCAATACCGCTTGCGGGGCTGCCGTATCATGCCGTCGATAACTATCTTAAGAAGATGATCCAGGCCGGGTACAAGGTGGCGGTGTGCGAACAGGTCGAGGATGCAAAGAACGCCAAGGGTGTGGTCAAGCGCGATGTGGTTCGCGTTATTACGCCGGGTACGCTTACCGATGAGATGCTGCTCGAATCCAGGCAGGACAATTTTCTTTGTGCGGTGAGTTTGGGTATGAAATCGGCGGCGATCAGTTGGGTGGATATCTCGACGGGGCATTTTTTCGTGCAGGAGATGGGTGATAGCGACATTCTCGACGAACTGATCCGTCTGGGGGCTAAGGAATGTTTGCTGCCGGAGACTCGCGGCGAGCTTTTCGAGGCTGAGGTTAAAAAACTCGGCAAGGACATCGCGCAACTGACCGGCGCGGTGGTAACTCAAAGGCCCGGCTGGTATTTCGATACCTATACGGCAAAGAGTCGGCTGCTCAAGCACTTTGGCACCAAGACGCTGGAGGGGTTCGGGATCGATGACGGTTTTCCTGGGATTTGTGCCGCCGGTGCGATAATCGAGTATCTTAACGAAACGCAGAAGACGGCTCTCGGTCATATCAGCGGTATTCGCCTGGTCAATCGCAGTAAATTCTGCCAGATCGACCAGACTTCGCTGCGGTCGTTGGAGGTTCTGCGGACGATGCGCACTGAAACGGCGAAGGGCTCGCTTCTGGAATGCGTCGACGAGACGCTTACCGGTATGGGCGCCAGGCTCATGCGGGCGTGGCTTTGTATGCCGCTGTGCGAGCGGAGCGGGATCGAATTGAGGCAGGATGCGGTCGAAGAATTTGTCAGTAATGATCCGGTTTGCGGGGATGTTCGCGGTTTGCTGAAGGAGATCGCCGATCTTGAGCGGATCGCGGCCCGCGTCAGCACATTTCGCACTACGCCGAAGGACCTTGTTGCGCTTTGTGCGACGCTTGGAAAGGTGCCGCCATTAAGGTCGCATCTTGAGACCTGCCGGGCGGATATGCTGACCGGTCTTGCCGGGCGGTGCGACAGTATGGACGAATTGGCTGAGCTGCTCTCTGCGGCGATCGAGCCTGAGTGCCCTTCGCATACGCGCGACGGCGGGGTGATAAGAAACGGCTTCGATGCGGAGCTTGATCGGCTTCGTGGTGTATCCGCCGACGGTAAGAACTGGCTGGCGGAGTATCAACAGGGCCAGATCAAGCGGACCGGGATTGCAAATCTGAAGATCGGGTTTAACAGGGTCTTTGGTTACTATATCGAGATCAATCATTCGGCTTCGGCTAAGGCCCCAGCCGATTATGTTCGCAAGCAGACGATCAAGAATGCCGAGCGGTACATTACCGACGAGCTGAAGAAGTACGAAGAGCAGGTCTTAGGCGCTCGCGACCTGGCTTTGGAGCTTGAGCAGAAGCTCTTCGAGCGGGTCCGGGGCGAGACAGCCAAATATATCGCCCGCATCCAGGCGCTTGCTGAGGCGGTTGCCAATTGCGATTGCCTCAGCGCCTTTGCGTTTCTGGCGAGGCAGAATAATTACGTCAGGCCGCAGATCGTTGACGAAAGCACATTAGTTATAACCGATGGCAGGCACCCTGTTTTAGGGCAGATGTTAGGCAGCGAGTTTGTGCCTAACGATGCGGCCCTGGGTGGCGGCACGGGTGATATCGCGATCATCACTGGGCCGAATATGGCGGGCAAGAGCACCTATATCCGGCAGGTGGCGCTGCTGGTGCTTATGGCGCAGACGGGCAGCTTTATACCCGCGAAGGAGGCGACTATCGGGATCGTCGACCGGATATTTACGCGGGTGGGAGCTTCCGATGAGTTGGTCCGCGGGCAGTCGACCTTCATGGTCGAGATGACCGAGACAGCCAATATTATCAATAACGCCACGAGCAGTTCGTTAGTGATACTCGATGAGGTCGGCAGGGGCACGAGCACGCATGACGGTCTGGCGCTGGCGTGGGCGATCACCGAGCATATTGCCAACGATCTCAAGTGCCGGACGCTCTTTGCCACGCATTATCATGAATTGACCGAGCTTGCCGAGCTTTTGGTAAATGTCAAGAATCTTAACGTTGCTGTGCGGGAATGGGCCGATCAGGTGGTTTTTTTGCATAAAATACTGCCGGGCGGGACGGATAAGAGCTACGGGATACATGTAGCGAAGCTGGCGGGGGTGCCGAAAGGGATAATCAAGCGGAGTGCGGAGATCTTATCGGACCTTGAGAGCACATTCGCGAAAGAGGCGGCTGGTCCTCAGCTTACGCGGCATAAGACCGCTGACGATGCGGATATGCTGTTTGTTGAGAGGCACAGGTCTGTTTTGGAGAGATTAAAGGATCTTGACGTCGACCATTTGACGCCGATAGAGGCGATAAACCTGCTTAACGAGATCAAAGACGAGATTGACTGATAATCGGGCGGGGGTTAGATAGCATTGCATATCGAGCAGATTTTATATAACCCTTTCAGGGTATTTTAAGGATGCGTGGTGTCGTTTACCCAGGGTGGCGCTTCGCTGACCCTGGGCTGAACTT
>DAOVVQ010000313.1 GCA_030637065.1 Planctomycetota bacterium | reverse complement strand
CGCTTAAACTAGGACGCCCGTTCTTCGCGCCTGTTAAGCGGTACGTTATGTACCAGCGAGAACATTAATGAAAAATGGTGCATGGAAGAAATGGGCAACCTCATTAATAAGCAACATATACGCTCTTTATCTGGCATCGCGCGATGCCAGGGTTCCAATTCTGGCAAAATTCATTATCGGTTTAGTCGTAGCTTACGCAGTGAGTCCGATAGATTTAATACCGGATTTCATTCCGTTCATAGGCTATCTGGACGATTTATTTTTATTACCATTGGGTATTTGGCTGGCCATTCATCTTATTCCTCAGGAGGTGTGGCGGGAATGCCAAGCATTAGCAATGAAGCGGGTGTCCGAAATGCCACGCAATTATCGGGGCGCTACCGTAATCGTCGTTATTTGGCTTTTGGTGATAACAGGTTTCATCCTTTTGGCGTGGCAGTTTGTGAGCGGTATAAAAAGTACCTAACAACAGCTTAAACTAGGACGCAAAATCTGCTGTGCTCCATTTGAGGTATTAAGCTGAACGTTATCCAGAAAGAGCAATGGATAAAGAAAATATTTTGGTGATTGTTTGTGGAGGGGCAGGGGTTACAATAGCCCAGATTGAGGCATGGAAACAAAAATTTGGATAACAGCCCTCTTACTCTAATTCCTCTGGTATTTCAGAATCTTCCTCTTACCGCCTTTCGTCGTGATCTTGGCAACCAGAAGATTCATCACTTTCTCTCCGGAACAGGCCTCGGCCAAGGCCTTGGCCATAGGTTCGGTCTTGAATAGGGTGGCCGTAAAAATGTCCTCGCAGAAGGTGTAATCGGTCACATTTAAAAACATCTTCCATTCTCCTCCTGGAGGGATTTCAGAATAAATCACATACCTCACCGGATTCTTAATTTCGCGAGCAATCTTCTTGACCTTTCTGATCTCTTCCGGCGTCAGGTCAAGGTCATCTTTATCCAGGTCAATCTTCTGATTTTTACTATTGTTCATTTGTTGTTACACCAAACAGCAAGCTCTCCTATACTTACACCCTAAAAAGAGAGTTCTTATCAGTTTCAGTATCAGTCAAGGAGAAGATCGATTCGTCCTACAACATTCTCGTAAGCCCGCTCTGATATTCGTAGCACCTTACCAGATCGTATAACCGCCGTCGATGATGATATCGGTGCCGGTGGCATAGGTCGAAAGATCGCTTGCAAGATAAACGATAACACCCATCAATTCATCCAACTGCCCCAGGCGCCCCATGGGGACGGTAGATGCAAACCATTCGAGAATCCCGACATCCCATTCGTCGTGCAGTCCGGAAACGATATATCCGGGGCTGATGCTGTTGACGCGGATGTTGTCGTCGACGTATTCCGCCGCCATCGCTCGTGTCATGTGCTTGACCGCAGCCTTGACCGATGGGTAGCCGGGGCAGTTCCTGTCCAGGCCGGGACGGCCGCGATTGATGATGTGGGCGGAGATCGACGCAGTATTGATGATTGAACCACCGTTACCGTTTTTCTTCATCATGTTCGCGCTAGCCTGCATTACCAGCAGTACGCCGGTCTGGTTGATGGCGACGTATTGGTTGTAGGTTTCATAGGGAATGTCTGAATCGTCGCCGGGCAGAGCAACCCCGGCGTTGTTGTGCACCACGTGCAGTGTGCCGAACTCCTTCTCAATTTCGGCCATAAAGGCCGCCACGGCGTCGGGGGTAGAGACATCGCCGGTCACCGGGATCGTGCGTACGTTGTGCAGGTCGGCAATCTGCCGGCAGTACTTTTCGAGTAAGTCCTGTTTCGCCGGAATATCCATCAGCGCCACATCGGCGCCGACTTCGGCGAGCGCCGTGGCCGTTGTACGGCCGATTCCGCCCGCTGCCCCTGTCACCAGCGCTTTTTTACCTTTCAGCGACATCATGTCATAGACGCTGCGCAACTCTGAAATAGACTGTGATTTTTTAATATCTTCCATAATAGATCACACCTTTCCTATTGAAGTTTTTAACAAAGGAGTTTTGTCTATCTACATGAATCCCTTTAATGTCTTGATAATGCCGGCGGCATCAAACCCGTAGTATTCATAGAGTTCTTCCGGTGTGCCGAGTGCGGCAAACTCATCGGGGAGGCCAAGTTTTTTAAACTTGCAACCAATACCGTTTTCAGCGATAACTGCTGCCACCGCGTCGCCGAGACCACTGATAATGTTGTGGTCTTCCACAGTGATGACGATTCCCGTCTGTTTAACGGCGTTGACGATGGCTTCGGCATCGATCGGCTTTAATGTGTGCATATCGATAACACGGACGTTGATACCCTCAGCCTGAAGCGCTTTTGCCGCCATCATTGCGTTGTGTACGCCGATACCTGCGCCGATCAGGGTGGCATCGTCGCCCTCTTTTGCTGTAATGGCCTTGCCGATCACATATTCATAATCCTGGTTTTCATAAACCAAGGGCTCTTCGCCGCGGGCCACACGGACGAACATCGGTTTGTTATAAGTGAGGGTCGCATCAATCAACTTGCCGCATTGGTTGGCGTCCGCAGGCGCAATCATGGTCATGCTTGGAATGGCGCGCATGATCCCGAAATCCGACAATGTATAGTGCGTGGGACCGCCGCCCGACGTCACTCCGCCGTGGGTACCGATAACACAAACAGGCACCTCATTGTACGCAAGGTCGAGGTTGATCTGATCTGTGGCACGGAGGGACAAAAACGGGCCGAAGGTATTGACGTAGGGGCGTTTTCCGTTCAGCGCCAGACCGGAGGCGATACCGATAGCGTTTGCTTCCGCGATACCGACCTCGATAAACTGATCCGGGAATTTTTTTCTGAACTTATCCTGCATACTGCCCGCAGGAGAACCGTCCGCGGTAATATACATGATGTTTTTATTGGTCTCGGCAATCTCCATGATCTTGTGCATGAAAATATCCCTTGCAGATCCCATCCCGAGCATTGTTCCAAAATCCCAAGTTGACTTTTCCGACATAATCGCTACCTCCCGCCGCTTCTGTTTTGTTCTATAGAGAGCTTACATTCATTCAGCGTATCTTCATCCAAACCGCAGGCATGCCATTTAGGCTCATTTTCCATGAAGTCGATGCCGCAACCTTTAAGGGTTTTGAAGATCATGCAGATCGGTGCGCGCTTTTCCTGCGAATCCGAGGCCGGGAGCGATTCAAACGCATCAACAACCTGCTGCATGTCGTTGCCGTCCTCAATTTCGCGAACATCCCATCCAAAGGCTGTCCACCTGTCCACCATAGGCTCCATATTGATCGTCTTGTATGTGTAAGCATTTCCTTGTACACGATTTTGATCGAGTATCTCAACGTAATTTCCGTATTTGTGGTGCGCCGCAAACATGATCGCTTCCCAGTTGGAGCCTTCCTGCAATTCTCCGTCGCCGAGGATGCAAAACACCCTGTAGTTGCGTTTATCCATCCTGCCGGCATGGGCGGCACCTACCGAGATGGAAAGACCGTGGCCGAGTGAACCCATCGATGCTTCGAACCCGGGAATGTACAGGCGATTGGGATGCTGACCGAATTTGCCATCGATCTTATTGTAGCCATTGTAGAGGAACTCTTTGGTGTACATGCCAAGATCGGCAAAAATATTGTAGATCAGGCAGCCGTTATGACCTTTACTCAGATAGAGCCGGTCACGGTCGGGGTTTTTCAGGTCTTCGGGATCGAAGTTCATAAAATGATAATAGAGCGCGACGGTAAAATCGCACATCGACAATGAACCGCCAACGTGGGCCGTACCGATATGAAACGTCATGTCGCACAGCTGTTTGGCGATATCCTTTGACTTTTCTTTCAGCCTGGCCACTAAATCAGGATCTGCTTTTGCCATGGCTAACTCTCCTTTTTGATGTTTATGCTTTTGGCTCTTTTCATACCATAACGATCACCGTTTGAGAAGATCAAAAGCAAATATCCGGATGCATGACGGCTCAATTCACGGTCCTGAATCATGAATTTTCTTGTCCTGATAGGGGAATTATAATAGGGTTATTTCGCTGTACTTATCTTAACTAATCGTGGTAAATCCTGGCTTTGCCGGAGGTCGCTGACTATTAATCATTTGGATATGAGGTGAAAGCCATGAAGGCAGTGTTATTGG
>DAOVVQ010000263.1 GCA_030637065.1 Planctomycetota bacterium | reverse complement strand
TAATATCTTTCAACACGTCCCGCTGGCAGCAGCATGGTTCGATAAGGCAGCAGGTCCAGACCAAGCACGCAAAACGCAGGTACTGCAAATAAGATATTTATCATCCGTTCCTCATCCTCACCCATGAACCCAAATGGCAAAAGAAATAAAGCCATCACCGCCACGAAAGCCAGAACATCCCTCATCCGCCAGTTGCCAAAGCATTGGCCGAACACCATATAGAGATATCCCCAGACATACCGGCCACAACTTAAAAAGTCATACCGTTTCATTCTGCCTAAAAAGAACTCATGGAGTCTCTCGAAGAGTTTTGTTCTGGCCGCACTGGGATTTCGGTCCACCAGAACCTGTCGAAATTTCTCGGCCTTTTGGCGATCCCAGTCCTCGAACGTGCCCATAACCAGCTTGCCGCAATACCGTCTCGCCGGGAAATTACGACCGAGCATTCTCCATACCCAGAAACATACCAGCCCACCGGCCAAAATTACCAGGATCGGCTGGGAGACGATCATAGTCTGCAGGACCTTATCAAATTTCAGCAATCCCAGACCAAAGACTACAAACCACAGAATTGCCGGCAGCAGGTCTCCTTCCAATAATCCAGTGTATGCGCCATACAGGAAAGCTATCATACCTGTAAGGCCGCCTGCCAAAACAACCAGCAGCACGTAGGGAAAAGCAAGCCCGGGATACCCAAAAAAAACACACCCCAAAATCAGGCTGAGTACACCGCCAACCCAAAAAACAACGAGTCTCGGTATTCGATGATGACCTGGCAGGCAAAACGACAGCGGTCTGATCATAACGTCCTTCTGCATACCGCCTGCCAGGTTTCCGGCAAGCAGGCTGATCAGCAAATACCCCAAGTACCTCTTGATCATGGGGAAACGCAACGGCAACAAAACTACCGGCGTCAAGGCCAGGAGAATCACATACCAAAGCCACGCACCATGTCGCTGATACAGATGCTTTAAATTAGCCGCTAAAATATTCATCCTTTTGTCCAGGTTTTTATGGTACGATCTTGCAACGTTAATACCATCTGTCTTCTTTTTCTAACTATTGACCTTACTGTACCAGGCTGCGTTTCATGCAGATATGATGCAATATTGACACAAACGCCGCCCAGCAGCATAACAATGCGATTATCACAAGCACCGGGATGACGGTGATAAATCTCTCGCGGTAAACCGCCCTGACTGCGACGAATAACACAGACAAAATCACAATCATTGCCACCAAGCCAAATGCCTTTAATTTGTGCATAAACAGTCCAAATGTCAGACTGATGGGAACTATAAGCAGTGGAGCAAAGAAGCAGGACCATACATCTATTGCACGGTACTCAAAAGTCATCCCCTTGATCGGTAAATCGGGCATAACCGGCTCCCACAGCAATGATAAAAGCCCGCAAACTGTTGTTAGCGTAGTTACGAGCACCGCTGCACTGATCGCCAGGACGATAGCAGACCAGAACCTCTCTCTGCGTCCGCCGCAAATCAGCATATTGGAACGCACCGGCGAACCCATGTGGACCACCATGATACACGGCATGAAAAGAAGGATATTGCTGCCGGGACCCATATATCCCAAATACATAAGCAGTGGAAACCAGATGATCAGGAGCCAGACGCACCCTTGTCGTCGCGGCGATAGCAGCATGCCGAATGATTTGTATAAGCTGCCCCAGATGTACCTTTCCAGATTGCGTCCATGACACTTGGAAATCCGGGAAACAAAAAAGTCCTCCACGCCGGGCGATATACCTGTAGGGATCTTTGCTAATCTGGCCTTTCCGAATTTTGCCATCTTTTCTTTGTTCCACATATCAAAGGCGCCCATCCATAGTGTTCCGCAGTATTGTCGTGCCAGATCCGTCCTTCCCCAGTGAATCCAGGCCAGGACATTGGCCATACTGCCGAACAAAAGCATCCATAGCCAGTGATGAATTATCAAATATTCGATCCGCAAATGCAGGTCCATCAGGCTCCCGCCAATTATCAACAATGGAATGAACCCTATTCCAGCGCACCAGCTTCGCCACTTGGAAACACACCATACTCCAAGCCAATATGGTAGCGGAAACATAAAAAAGGCTGAAACACATGCTAAAAATGTCTCGCCAAACCTTACGCCTGGATACATAAAGAAAATAAATGACCACAAGATACTCAATGACCATCCCACATAAAACAAAACTTTTCTCGGTACGGGTTTGTGACCCGGCAAACAATATGCGAAAGGCTTTGTCAGGACATCCATGCACTGGGCGGCCAGAAACATACCTACAATGAGCATCCAATAAGCGGGAAGTGCGAAAGCACCATCTGTGTCAGCGGGTATCGCGAAAGCGCCATCTTCGCGGCCAACTTTTGCATCAACAATTGCCATAACCATCAGTAACGCAAAAATAACAAGAAACACACCCAATAGCCAAAAGGCTCTTCTTTGATACAGATGCTTGAGATTTGCCTGCAGAATAGTCATTCTATGTCTCTACCCTTCTTTAACTGACGACAACCTTGTATATCTCTTCGAGAGACAGTGTCCGGACTTCGATCTTGCAGTTTGCATCCTTTGCCTTCGCCTCCAGTTCGGCCTGGGTATAGCCCTGCACGATAAACACGGCTGTAGAGCCGCTTCTTTCACAGCCGATCATATTTCTGAAAGGCAATTGAGCCGGTAGATCGCCGTTAAGGGACGTAAGCGTAACCTTAATGTACTGCTCGCGAAGCTCGTCGAAGCTGCAATCTCGTACTATCTCCCCTTTGCGCATGATCACGGCATGATCGATAACCTTTTCGACGTCGCTTAGGATGTGCGACGAGATAATGATCGTGCGGCCCTCGTTCTGGATGATCTGCAGCAGCAGGTCCAGGAACTGGCTGCGGGCAAGCGGATCCAGTGCCGACGCCGGCTCATCCAGTATCAAAAGGTCCGGCTCGAAGCCAATCGCCAGGAGTATCGCCAGTTTCTGACGTTGTCCCGGCGATAGCGATGCTACCCGATCTTTCAATGAGATATCGAAATCGCTGATGTATTTTTCTTCCAGTTCCCGGTTCCAGCCGTGGTAATACGCACTGACATAACGGACCAGTTGGCTGACCGTCATCCATCCGAGAAGTTCGCCTTCCTGGTGAACGTAGCCGATCCGCCCAAGTTCGCCGGGTCCGAGCTTTGCGGTATCGGTCCCGAATGTAACACATTCGCCCTCGTCGGCAAGGTACAGGCCGATTATATGCCTGAGCAGCGTACTCTTGCCAGCACCGTTGGCGCCTAACAGGCCCATTATCCTGCCGGGCGATATCTCCAGGTCAACCTTGGCCATCGCCTGTATATGACCGAACCTCCTGGAAACGTTACGCATCTGTACTATTGGATTTGCATTTGCCATTTTTACCTCCGACTTTTGGATTTGTATTCTTCGTACTGCCGCGCAAAAAACTCAGCAGCCTCCTCTTGCGAAACTCCCAACTGGATCGCCATAACCACCGCCTTGTTTACCGCGTCCTTGAGCAATTGATCCTTTATCTGCTCTCGCTGGTCCTTCTCCACTTTAGCGACAAACAGACCGACCCCGCGCCTTCGCTCGACGAGCCCCTCGGCTTCGAGGAATGAATATGCCTTGCTGACCGTCATAGGATTGACCTTGAGTCGCCCAGCCAGTTGGCGAACCGTCTCCAACTGGTCGCCGTCTTTGAGCCCGCCGGTCATGATCTGCTGACGAATCTGCCGGATCACCTGCCGGTAAATAGGCACGCCGCTGTGATGATCAATTTCCAGTAACATAAAATCTCGCTTTTCTGCCACCAAGTGTATTACTATACTAATACACTATACAGCCGGAAGTGGGGTTGTGCAAACAGAAAAATCCGAAATTATCAAAAAAACTTCCCCAATCGCGGTTTTCTGCTCAAAAATCAGTAAAAGCCTGCAAGAAAAGCAAAAAACGCCAGAAAATCGAGCCTTCCCGTGCGGTAACATCTAATTGCTGGGGTGGTTTCCGGTTACAGGTTCGTGGTTGACTATTGCGGGTTGAGCATTTAATATTGGCGGCGTGGTCGAGGGACTGTTTTCGGCATTATGTTATCGATGGCGGGGGGATTTTATGGATGGCGGAGAGATTATGGCTAAAAAAGGATTTTCGCACCTTCATTTGCATACTCAGTATTCACTGCTCGACGGTGCAGTCGCCCCGGCGAAGCTCTTTAAGCGGTGCAAGGAACTGGGTATGGAGTCGGTGGCGATCACCGATCATGGAAATATGTTCGGTGCGGTCGACTTCTACACCAGGGCCCGAAGTGCCGGGATCAAGCCTATAATCGGCATCGAGGCCTATATCGCGCCGGGATCGCGGCTTGATAAGCAAAAAACCGGCATTAAGGATGCGGCGTTTCACCTGTTGCTGCTGGCGGAGAATGCGGCTGGGTATCATAATCTGCTTAAGCTGAGCAGTGCGGGCTATACGGAGGGTTTTTACTATCGCCCGCGGATCGATAAAGAGATCCTCGCCGAGCATAGTGACGGCATAATCTGCACGAGTGCATGTATCAGCGGCGAAGTATCCCGGATGTTAGTCAATGGCGACGAGACAAAGGCGATCGCCGCAGCCGAGAGCTTTCTCAAAATCTTCGGCGAAAAGAACTTCTTCATCGAGCTGCAAAAGCACGAAACCGACGATGCACCCCAAGTCCGTCAGGGCCTGATCGATATTGCCGCCAAACTCGGCGTCGGGCTGGTCGCGACCAATGACGTCCACTTTATAAACGCCGACGACTACGATGCCCACGATGCCCTTTGCTGTATCAGTACCGGCAAGAACGTTAACGACCCGGACAGGATGAAGTATCCGCCGAGCGTATATCTTAAGAACAGCGAGGAGATGCGCGAGCTTTTCGCCGATGTTCCCGAGGCTTGCGACAATACATTGGCGATCGCCGATCGCTGCAATGTCGAGATCGACCTCAAGACTCGTCATGCCCCGAAGTACACTCCGCCTGACGGTACTACCGCCGAAGATTTTCTGACCCGCATCTGCTATGAGGGGGCGAAGAAGCGATACGGCAAGATCACGCCCGAGGTCAAAAAACGCATAGACCGCGAGCTTGGGGTCATCGAGGGCAAGGGCTTTTCGAGCTATTTTCTTATCGTCTGGGACTGCTGCAATTTCGCGGCTCAGAACAATATCCCCGTCGGCGCCAGGGGAAGCGCTGTCGGTACCGTGGTGGGCTACTGCCTCGGGATATGCGATGTCGACCCGATCCGGTATGATCTGCTGTTTGAGCGGTTCATGGACCCCGATCGCGACGAGATGCCTGATATCGATATCGACATCTGTCAGGATAATCGCGGCAGGATCTTGGAATATGTTCG
>DAOVVQ010000325.1 GCA_030637065.1 Planctomycetota bacterium | reverse complement strand
TGCCGAAGGGCAGGCTTTCGAGACTGCGACCGGGCAAGAGGGCGATGCGGGACAGGAGGCGCCTGCGGGTGAGCCGACACCGCCACCGCCCAGTTATCAGCCTTTTATAATGATCGGGCTGATGGTGGTTGTGATGTATATGCTGTTGTTTCGCGGACCGCGGAAGAAGCAGAAGGAGCAGCAGAATATGGTCCAGTCGCTCCAGCGAAATGATCGCGTCCGGACCATTGGCGGTATTTTGGGGACGATCGTTGACGTTCGCGACGATGAGATTATCGTCAAGGTCGATGAGTCGAATAATACAAAGATGAGGTTTGCGCCCAGCGCGATAAGTACGGTTCTGTCGGATGACAGGGCTTAATAGCGACGGCGTGTGAGATAAAGTTGCACCATGTGCGGGAGCCGGTGGGGAATTGCCGGTTTGGCTGCGTGGGGCATTGGTATTGTAAATTGTGGAAACGAATTTTTAGGAATAAGCTATGAATAAGGGTCGAGTCTGGAAGATAGGATTGGTTATTTTTCTGGTTGTTTTTGCGATGTTTCACCTTTGGCCGTCGCTCTTTCGGCTTGAGTTCAGCGTCGACGGCATCAATCTCAAGCCAGGCCTCGATCTTGCCGGTGGTACAAGCCTGATATATGACATCGATACGACCGGTCTCGATGCCAGTGAAAGCAAGGACCTTGCCCAGAGGATGATCCCTATTCTCTTAAAGCGAGTCGATCCGACCAATGTCGCCAACATTGTGATGCGGCCGCAGGGCGATACGCGCATCGAGATACAGTTGCCGCTGGCGAGCGTCGATTCGGTTAATAAGAGAAAGGTGTACGACAAGGCATTGGCCCGGCTCGAGGAGGGGAACCTGAACCTGCTGAAGGTCAAGCGTGCCCTGCTGATGGAGGACCCTGATCGCCAGGAGGCGTTTGCGGGTTTTGCCGGCGAATCGGAGTCGACCAAATCGATCCTCGACAATCTTGTCAGTGCCTACGACCAGCGCAAAGAAAAGCAGCAGCAAAGAGACGATCTGGCCACCGAGATGGAATCGCTTATGGAGGCGATCGTGGCCGATGATGTGACCGCCGGCTTTAGCGAGGCGATGGCCCAGGATTGGTCCGGTCTCGAGGGGGCGGCACGCGGCAAGGCGATTGCGGAATTTATCGTATCCGACGACGAGGGCGCTAAGCAGGATGCCAAAGGATCGATCAATAATTATATGGCTGTCTTCGATAAATGGGCCGATGTTGTCAACGAGATCACGACACCTGAAACCGGCATTGACGCTAAGTGGTTCGAGGCTATCGGAAAGCTCGGCGATCTGAACATCGGCATCAGCCAGATGACAGACGTTCTTGAGTTGGCTCCGGATTCGAGCGAAAGGCGTAAGCATCTCGACGACCTCAAGGCCAGGTTCCCGGCCAGGGCAGAGGCGGTCGACGAAGTGGTCGATGCCTATTCCAAATATGGCACCATCGCGGGCAGACTCGATGACCCCGAGGACCTCAAGCGGATGCTAAGGGGTGCCGGTGTGCTGGAATTCAGGATCCTTCCGACACAGGAAGATGCCAAGGTAAGCGCCGGCGAGCTTGCCGGGTACTTTGAGGCGTTCAATACCAAGGGGCCGAAGCTGGCCTCGGACAGCCGGTATACATGGTGCCAGGTCGAAAATCCGGAGAGTTTCAGGAAAGATGCGGTTGTCGCTGTCTTTGGCGAAAAGACATACGTTCTTGCCAGCAACCAGCCCGGTGAGAGTATGCTTCATGGCGGCGAAAAGCCGTGGAAGCTCAAGAAATCCTACCCCGCGACGGACCAGATGGGCCGAAGGGCGATCGGGTTTACGCATGATGAGATCGCCGCGTCGTTGTTTTTCAATGTGACCAAGAATAATATCAATCGTCCGCTGTGTATTCTGCTTGACGGCGTCGCGTTTTCGGCGCCCAACATCAACAGTGCGATCCGCGTCAGCGGCATAATAGAAGGTACGTTTACGCAGGTCGAGCAAAGCGACATGGTCGACAAGCTCAACGCCGGCTCTTTCCCGGCGAGGCTCAGCGAGGTTCCGATCTCGGAAAAGAGCGTCGGGCCGATGATCGGTGCCGACAACCGCGACAAGGGTGTTAAGGCCGGCGTTTACGGTCTGGCGGCGGTTGCGGTGTTCATGCTGGTTTACTATATAGGTTGCGGCTTCATCGCCGATATCGCGCTGATGATGAACATGCTGTTCGTTTTGGGTATGATGAGCATGTTCGACGCGACGTTTACGCTGCCGGGAATCGCCGGTTTGATATTGACTATCGGCATGAGCGTCGATGCCAACGTGCTGATCTTCGAGAGGGTTCGCGAGGAGCAGGAGCGTGGTTCGTCGCTGAAGACGGCGATCTCAAACGGTTATAAGCGGGCTTTCCGCACGATTTTCGACGCTAATATCACCACCTTCGGCGTGGCGATGATCCTTTACCTTGTTGCGTCCGAGGAGATCAAGGGTTTTGCTATCGTGCTGATGCTGGGTATTGTTTCGAGTATGTTTACCGCCCTGTTCGTTACGCGGGTCGTCTTCGATCTTCTCGTCGACAACCGCATCATTCGGGACCACCTGCGGATGCTTAAGGTCATTCGCAATCCCAGTATCGACTGGATGGCTCTTCGCAGGGTTTTTGTTTTGATCTCGATCGTGCTGATCGGGGCCGGCATGTTCGTGTTCTTTGGCCGGGATGACAGTGCTAACAGTAAATACGACATCGAGTTTACCGGCGGAACGAGCGTTCAGATCAACCTCAAGGAAGGGACGGCTTTCGATCGGCAGATCGTCGAAGATAAGATCCGCCGGCAGGGTCTCGAGATGAACAACGATGCCCTGGCTGCGGCGAGGGTTTACAGTGTCGGCGAAGGCGGTAACGAGTTCGAGATCAATACTACCGAGACCAATAAGACCAGCGCTACGGTGACGTTCAATGAGACGGGCCGGACGGTGGAAAGCGTCACAGCCGATATCGAAAAGACCATGGAGCAGTTTGCCGACAGGCTTTATAACCTGCGTATTGCCGGCTCCGGCGATAAGGCCTTCGTCGTTTCGACGAGCCAGGTCGACAAGGCGCTGGTTGAAAAGGCGCTGAATACCGCCTTTGCCGGTGTCGCGACTGTGTCGAAGGCCGAGGTCGACGAGGTCGTAAGTAAGGCCGTGCGGGAGGCGTTTGCCGGACTGCTCGAGTTGCAGGAGGACCTTGTGGCCTCGATAGACGGTGTCGAGGAGATAACAGACGCCACTGTCGAACTTACCGACTTTATCGGCGGCGTCAGGATCACGTGCAGCCTCGAAAAACATCCGACCGCCACCGAACTGCAGGGCCGCTTTAACGACATCCTCTTTAAGCCCGACAGCAAGGACCTTGCGAGGTATCAGTACAGGTTGTTGAATCCCGAGCTTGCCGCGTTCGCCGGCGATGACGAGGTCAGCAGTTTTGTCTATGTCAGCGTTCATCCCGAAGCGGGCCTTAGGGACCTGAGTGAAAACGAGTGGACCAGATTCGTCGAAAACGAAAGGACGAAGGTCTTAAAGGCCGCGTCGCTTACCACGTCGCTTTCGCGTGTTACCCAGGTCGACCCGTCGATCGGTCAGCAGGCAAAGACCCGTGCGATCATCGCCATCGCGATGTCGTTAGCTGCGATCGTCGCGTATATCTGGATCAGGTTCGGCGATGCGAGATACGGTTTCGCCGCTATCGTTGCACTGGTTCACGATGTTTGCATTACGTTAGGGGCTGTGACGGTTTGCACTTATATCGCCGATACGCCGATCGGAAGGGCTCTGCTGCTG